>NZ_MNRT01000024.1:0-100920 GCF_001916075.1 Clostridium sp. 29_15 | reverse complement strand
TATCTTCTGCCCTTTCCCATAATGGACACATCCTTTCTTAACTAAATATTATTTTAACTTAGTTCGTCTTAATGTGTCCACTACTTTATACTAACACCATATATAGCTGTAGAATGTCCTAATACTATTAATAAGCATGCAATAATTTTCAATTTATTTATTCTATCCATAACAATCTTATTATCTATCATTTTAACTCCCTGTCTATACATTCATAGACTCTTTTTTTATTTTGTTAACAAACTTTAAATGCAATATATTTTTTGCTATACTCCATAAATACTTAAACTCTTCTGTTTTGTAAAAAATAAATACTAATATAATATTAGGAATTGTTACACAAATACATCCTCTAATAACTAATGAAAAAAACGAATAACCTTCCACAAATATATTACATGTAATTGTAACTACAACTGACAATATAATAGTTATTCCAGCATACACAAAATATCTTTTAAAATACTCATTTAATGATCTTTTGAATACTTTTTTATAGACTAATCTAGATTGATTCCAAACAGGTAATGCAATACTGCTTATAGTTGTTCCTAAAAATATACCTGCTAATCCAACATAGTTAACTAAAATTAATGAAGCGCCTAAATTTATTATTGATTCTATTAAAGGTACATATTTATCATCTGAAAAAATTCCTGCTTTATCTTTAAAAATCCCTACACTTGTTCTTAAACCAGATATATAGAAGTTAATTAAGACTACTATTAAAGTAAAATTATCTAATAACAAGCCTTCTCCTAACCACCAATCAATAAATGGATTTAATAAATTATATAAAAATATAGAACTTACACAGTACATCCAAAAATTCACTAAATATACTACTTTAAATATTTTATAGTTTTTATCTTTTCCTTCTGTAGCTACTAAATTACCAACACTAGCATTTATTCCATTTAGTACTGGATTTATTAATGCAGATAATTGCCCAATTATCATAGTATAATTTGAATATATACCTACTGTTTTTATACTTATAAGTGCTGAAATTAATATATTATCTGTTCCAAATACACAATATGACCCAACTTTATGTAAAAATAAAGCTTTAACATTTGTTATCATATTTTCTCTAACATCTTTATCAACTTTATACTTCTCTTTTGTCTTTATATAAGGATATCTAGTATTAACTATATTTCCATTATAAATATTTTGTATAATTATAATTATTAGTTCAACTAATAAATATAAAATATAACTTCTTGTAAAATATACTATTGCTATTCGACAAAGAGTTGTTATAACGTTAAATATTAAGTTTATTTTAGCTAAAACATACCCTTTTTGATCAGCATTAATTAATGACCACTTATGTGCATTTAAATATGAAATTATATTTTTAGCAACAAATATAAAATATACAACGCTTATATAGGTTCCTGAAGAACCATCCTTCATTAATGAACCTAAAAACGGATATAACATTAAACTTAATATTGCCACTACAACTGCTAAAATTCCATATAACTTCTTATATAACTGAACTAATGCCGTAACTTTTTCTATATCATTATCAGCTAACGGCTTATATAAATTATAAACTATGCTTGTACCAATTCCACCTTCAACAAGACTTAACATTGAAAGCACATTAGTTAACAATCCATTTACACCTAAATATTCAGTTCCTAAACCACTAACAAATACCTTTCTAGATATAAACCCTAACAAAGTTATTACTATTTGTGTTAATATACCTATATACATATTTTTTAATGAACTTTGTATTCTCATACTCTTACCCCTTAATTATAATTTACTTTGTATATATAATTTATATAGTCTAGGCGATACTATAATTAAAGTAGCGTGAATTTTATATTTAATAGGAATACCCTTAGTTTTTATAAGTTCACAATAAATCTCTTTAATTCTAGTTATCATATTTATATATTCTTCTTTATACTCTTCATAATTTTTAATTATTTCAATTACAATATTAAAAACCAAACTTATATACTTTAATAATGCTTTAGATTTATATTCACATATATTATATCTTGTATATTCGTATATACTATGAAAAGCTCGTTCCGCCGTTATTTTTCCCTTAGAAATTTTCCCACTTGAAAGTGAACCTTCTCTTAAATCATAATTATATAATGGCTTACCAATGTATGTAATTATGTCGCTGGAATTTAGTAACTTTATCATAATTTCTGAATCTTCTTGATAGGTGATTTTTTCATTTAATTTAATTTTATCAAACATAGTTCTTTTAAATAATTTATTACATAAATAATTATGATTAAATGGATATGTCTCATTAAAATATCCATTAATGGCCTCACTCTTAGAGTATTTCATTAATTCTCCAGTATTATCCTCTGTAAAGATTTTATTACCCATTATTTCATTAACAGAGCATATCGCTATATCTGAATTAACTTTTTTAGCATTTTCATATAATTCTTTATACATATTTACATGAATAAAATCATCTGGATCTACAAATCCAATATATTCACCCTTTGCAATACTAATTCCTAAATTTCTAGCTGAACTAACACCCCCATTTCTTTTATGAAATGTCTTAACATTTTTGTATTTAGTAGAAAACTCATCACATATTTTACCGGAATTATCTGTTGAACCATCATCTATAACTATAACTTCAATTGAATCTAACGTTTGATTAAGAATTGATTTTAAACATCTTTCAATATATTTTTCTACATTATATACTGGGATAACTATACTTACTTTCTGATTCATATTTCCTCCTAAATCAAGTAGTATTCATTATTCTATTATTTTTATAAAATCATCATAATATTTTTTTTCATTAAACTGTTGTGCATATATATGACCATTGTTAGCAAGTTTAGTTCTTAACTTCTCATCTTTAATTAAAATTTCTAATGCAGCTTTAATATTTCCTATAATATTATTATCATTATCAATGATAATAGAACTCTCTTCATTAGTATACTCTGGTATACCCCCTGAATTTGTAACTATAAGTGGAAGTCCTGATGCCATTGCTTCAACTACAACTAATCCTGCTGGTTCATTCCAAATAGATGGAACAACTGCTATATCACTCATTGCATGATATTTAGGTAATTCAGTATTATGAATAAATCCAGTAAAAATAATTTTCTCATTGGTTTTTTCTGCTAACTGCATCAACTCAATATCATATTCATTAGTTACCTGATTTCCAAATCCAGAATTCCCAATTATAACTAATCTAGTTTTATATTGATTACAAATCTCTGTAAAAGCTATAATCAGTTCCTTAACACCTTTTTGAGGAATTAATCTCCCTGAAAATAGTATTACTATCTCATCATTTCCTATATTATACTTATTCCTTAAAATATTGCTTTCACTTTTATATAAATACTTATTAAACATTTTTGTATTTATGCAATTTTTCATCGTAACTATTTTTTCACTATTCTTATAAATGCTATCTTGAGTAACTTTAGTTATATAATCACTTACCGTAATTATCTTTTTACATCTATCATAAATATTATATCTATCCTTATTTTTTTCCAATGCATTATGATGTATATGCAAATAAATTTTATCTTTATCAATAAATTTGCTAATTGGTTTTACTAAATTTATATCACCTTCAATAATAACTTTGTCATATTCATTCTTTTTTAAAATTTTGCATACTTGCTGTGCATAAGTATAACTGATTTCTCTTTTAAAAATCCTTCTAAATAATGTAATGAATTTATTTTTAAGCCTTACAATTTTTTTATGTTTACATAAAAAATAAAAATTAATATTTTTATATTCTTTTGCTTTTATTTTTGCTTCCTCATCATAAATAGTAAACATATCTATTAAAACTTCATTTCTTTTTATATTTTCTCTAAGAATAACATCTACTAATGTTTCAATTGCTCCTCCCTTTACAGGAGGAATAGGCAATCCAGATGGTCCAATAATTGCTATTTTCATACTTACATTCCCCTATATTTTAAACTTGCTATTTAAAACTACTTCTTACTTATTAAATAATTGTTTATATCATAAAAAACTATAAAATTAAAATTAATTTTCATTAAATTAATAACTATTTTATTTAATTTTGAATAACCTGATTTATCATGTATTTCTTTTAATAAATGTTTTATTTTTTTATTTATTAAATCAAGTTTTTCAGATTTATTTTCTAACTGATTGCTAGTTTTAATATCATATCTAATTTTTATTAAATTAAAAAATAAATAAAAATTTGATTTATTAAATAACGCTTCTTCATCATGTATTAATAAAAACTCACTTCTCTCTTCAACTGCTTCTATCCAATCAAATTTTGAATTGATATTAAGATTTTTCATTATTCCAGTGTCATTACTAAAATAATAATACATTTCCTTATCTACATAATTTATTGAATTTGCTTTATAAAATATTTTATATGTAACAAATTCATCTTCATGTATCTTACCTTTTGGAAAGCGTATATCATCAAATAACTCTCTTTTATATAATTTATTCCATACATTTGCATTTAAATTTTTATTATCTATAATTTCTTCTATAGCATCAATGTTCGTATAAATTTTATATTTACCATCATTAATTATATTCTTTTCTAATTCATCTTCTTTATGGAAATATTTAAATTTACATTGAGCTACATCACATTTGCTATCAAGTATGGCTTTATATAGTATCGAATACATATCCTTATGTATAAAATCATCACTATCAACAAAACCAACAAAAATTCCTCTGGCTATATCTAAACCAGCATTTCTTGCATCTGATAAACCACCATTCTCCTTATGAATAACCTTTATTCTATTATCTTTTTTAGCATATTCATCACATATTTCTCCACATCTATCCGGTGATCCATCATCTACTAATATAAGCTCAAAATTTTCAAAGCTTTGATTTAATATTGAATTAATACATCTCTCTAAATAATCTTCTACTTTATAAATTGGAACAACAATACTTATAGTTGGCTGCATTACTTTTTCTCCTATTACACTTTTATTTACATAAATATTTTTGATAAGTTCTTATACTTTTACAAAAAATATATAATAAGATAAAACTATTATTCTTAATGATAAAATATAATATTTTATTTAGTTTTCTGTTATTTTTATTTTTTTGTAAAACTAGGTTCAACTCATTATCTTTAATAATTTTTATTTCAGCTTGTCTTTTTTCATTATAAGATAAACCATAATCTCTATTAATTAAATATGACAAAATTGAAAATGACATATCAATAAAATACTTATCAACATTTTTAACATTATAATCATTATTACACTTTAACTTTTCTATTGTTTCCTTCATTTTTACATATATAACTTTTTCATTTTCATACTGATTTGAATCATATGTTTGAGTTATGCTTTCCTTGTTCGTATTTTTATGAATATATAAAATATCTTCTAATACCTTTACATCTTTTATGTATTTTATATATTCTAAATTAAATAGTAGGTCTTCACTTCTTTTAAAATTTTTATTAAATTGAATTTTGTTTTTTAATATAATATCCTTTTTATACAACTTATTCCATACAAAGTTAAAATAAAATTCATTGAAGTATTTTGTAATCTCACTTAAAAACTTATTTGATGTATATTCTTTAGTATCATATTGAACATTTTCTATTTTCTTTATTTCTTCATTATTAATCCATTGATATTCTATTCCCCACATAAATAAATCAATATCATCTCTTTTTATTTCATCCATAATTTTATTTATAAAATTATCTTTCACTTCATCATCAACATCTATAAATGCTATATACTTTCCTCTTGCCCTAGCAATTCCATTATTTCTTGCAACTGAAGGACCTTGATTACATTGATTTATATATATAATATTTTCATAATTACATTTATACTTCTTACATATCACTCCTGATCTATCAATTGAACCATCATTAACCAATATTATTTCTATATTTTTAATATTATTATTTAGAATACTTTTTAAACACCTATCTATATAACTTTCTGCATTAAAAATTGGAATTATAATGCTTACTAGTATTTCATTATTAATCATCTTTTCTTCCTTTAATTTATAATATATTTTCAATCTCTTTTGCTAATACTTCTTGGTCAAAAAAACTACTTCTTTCTTTAATTTTCTCTTTATAATACGTATATAAGTCTTTATTCATAAATATTTCTTTTAATTCTTCATATAAACTTTGTTCATTATTTTCAGTAATTAATCCATACTTATTATCTAAGAATAATTCCTCTGTTCCTGAAACTCTTGTTGTTAGCACCGGCTTCTCTAATATCACAGCCTCAGATATTACAGTGCTAAACCCTTCCCATCTAGAAGAACATACAAAAAGATCTGAATACTTTATGTATTTATAGGGATTTGATTTACTGCCTAAAAGATATACAGAACTATTTAAATTATTATCATTAATATATTTACTTAATTTTTCTTTATCCGGACCATCTCCTATAATAACTAAATCATAATCAAACCCTTCTTTGATTAATTTATTATGAACTCTAAGTAATCTATCATAGCCTTTAGCTTCTACTAATCTTCCAACTGTACAAATTCTAAATTTATCCTCCCTAAACCTCTCCTGTATTTTTTCTTTAGATTTCTTTTTTATATCATCAGTTAAATTAATGTTATATCTAACAATAACATTTTCTTTTATTCCCATTCTCTCTATAAATTTCTCTTTAGCATATTGAGATACACAAACTATTTTATTAAACTTTTTATATGCGTCTTTAGTTTTTTCTTCATTATTAAACCAATCAAAAATACCTGTACATTTTGTAAAATCACTATGCACCCAAGCTATTTTATTTGAGTTATTATTATTGGACCCACTTACTATTTTTATTGATGCTCCTCTGAAAAAAGCAATTTCTGTATCATATTTTTCTTTTACTAAAAGTTTGTATAATATTTTAGGACTAAATTTTTTTAACATAAACGTATATGCTCTTACTTTTATATAATCAATTTTTTTAATTTTAGATGATTTATAAAAACTGCTATATTTTATATTACTATTTAAATTGCAAGCCATTTCAAAATTATCATAAATAGTTTTAATTGTAATATCATATTTTTCTTCTGAAAGACTATTAACTAAATTAATTAATACTTTTTCCATTCCTCCAATAGCTAACGAAGGGGCAACGATTAATACTTTTTTCATAAACTTCTATCCCTTCTATTTTAAGAATTTCTTTACTTTACAAAGAGTACATATTCTATTAATACTTCCTACTTTCATAGCTTTAAAAACCATATTTGTATAAGATGAATTTGCTCTATCTAGTATTTCTAAAAAATCTTTAACTTGTTTTGTATTTAATATTTTTTCTATTTCCTGCTTCTTTTCTTTAGTATTTAAGTCACACTTTTTATGGTTATATATTTCAAAACATTCAATAACGTGATGAATATACATTGAAGCTAATTTCTTTTTATTTTCATCATTATATATACCCCTGCTTTCCAGTAACTCCTTTAATCTATCATATCTAAAGGTTCTTACTTTAAACTTATTGGCATGATATCTTGTAACTATTGTTTCTTCAAAAGTTTTTACATAATGATAATAAGATTTTGTGCTTATGGTTAACTTATTTAATACTTTGAAAACATCTATATTAAAGTTAGTATCTTGATCTATTGGAAGCCATTCAATAAACTTTAAGTTGTTTTTCTTTAAAAACTCTTTATTATAAAGTTTATTGTGTGTATAGTTAAATAAAAGATTATCAAATAAATCCATAAATATTAGTTTTATTTCTTCCTGTGAATTTAACACCATATCTTTATAATGAGCTTCACTGGTAACAACCTGTCCATTCTTTTTGTGTACATCAAACTTCATACCACACATTACAACTTCAGCATTAGTTTTTTCACCTAAGTTATATTGTTCTTCTAACATATTGTTTTCTATATAATCATCAGCATCTACAAGTTGAATATATTTTCCCTTAGCTATAGATATTCCTGTATTTCTTGCTATACATGCACCTTCATTTTTCTTATTAATTACTATTATTCTTGAATCTCTTTTAGCATATTCTTCACATATAGCTAAACTCTTATCCTTCGAGCCATCATTAACTAAAATTAACTCTATTTCCTTTAAACTTTGACTAAGCATACTTTCTATAGACTTAGCTAAATATTTTTCAGCATTATATACTGGCATTACTACACTAACTTTTATACTCATTATGCTTTCACCTTCCTAGCTAAAGATATTCCTTTAAATGCAGCTGATATTAATAAAGTATTGTTCATTCTTACTAAAAAGGAAGTTAAACCTATAATTCCTCTATCACTTTTTCTATTAACTGCACACTCTTTTACATATGGTCTATCTATTATTCTTCTTATATATTCTCTTTTTTCCTTTGAAGTTAATTTACAATTATTATGATATAAATTTAAAAATGCTGAAAATGCTCCAGTTAAGTGATTACCATAAAGTACATAAGCATTTTCATTACTATAAAAATTCATATCTTCTAAAAAGCTTTCTAATAGTGAATGTATTTCCCATCCCCTTTCATACATATTTTCTATATACTGATATGTAATACTGTTATTATTTCTTCTAATATAGTAATAAAGCTTTTCTTTAATAAATGATATTTTTTTAGTTTTTCTAAAATACTGAAGGTTAAAAATAAAATCTTCTCCTGTTTTAACCTTTTCATCAAAAGTTATATTATTGTTTTCTATAATTTCTCTTTTATATATTTTGTTCCATAATGGATTTAAAAGACCACTATTTCCAAACTCCATAATATAACCTTTCATTTCTGACATTTCCATAACTTCTTTTGGATAAAATTCTCTATTTATATCTTCAATGTTTCCTGTATTAGAAATTTTTCTTTCAATAAAATTACATACTGAAATATCTGAATTATTTTTTTCTATAGAGTTTATTAATATCTTTAAATAATCCTCATGTATTAAATCATCACTGTCAACAAATACAATATATTTTCCTTGAGCATTTTCAAGGGATACATTTCTGGTATGAGATACACCTAAATTTTCTTGCAATATGTATTTTATTCTCTTATCATCATTCATAAGCTTTGTACATATTTCTTTACTATTATCTGTAGATCCATCATCAACTAGTATAAGTTCCCAGTCAGTATAGCTTTGATTTATAACTGCTTGTACTGTTTCTAATAAAAATTTTTCACTATTATATACTGGCATCAATACACTTATAGAAATATTACTCACTATCATTCCCCCTGATTTTATTATAGATTTTGTATTGCTCTTGCTCTTTTAAGCCTTTTACTATGAATTACTGCTGCTAAAGAATTTAAATTCAGATAACATAATATAGAAAATGTTTTATCAAATATTTTATTAACAGTTAAATAGCTTCCTTTATGATTTATAAAATATTTATCTAACTTACTACTAAAGGCTATATTTTTTAATGCAGCTTTAAAACCTTTAATTTTGCTATATTCATTTATAGCTTTTGAAATATTTTTCACATTTACTTCCTCAACATATGATAATACATTAATAAATTCCCAATAAATTAAATAGTTTATATATTGTTCTGCTTTAATACTATTTTTTTCAAGAAAATATCTTATTATATCTACAGTATTTATGCATCTTTTTACCATATTACTTTTTGCTACGCTACTTTTAGTAAGTGAAGCTTCTGTTATTATGTAGTTATATAAAGGTTCGTCTAAACAATATATTTTTTTAGCTTTCATCATTGCTTCAAAATTAAATAATGTATCTTCACTGGCAACTTGGTTATAATTTATAAACTTAATATTATTATTTTTTATAAGCTCACTTTTGAATATCTTATGCCATACTGCTGTTCCTAATTTACAGTATTTTTCACAAAGGAAATCTTCCTTAATAATCATATCCATATTAATGATTCCTTCTTCTAAGGATAAGCTAACCTTTTTTTCTTCACCTTTTACATCATTAACATTACATATAACTATTTCACAATTATTATCTTCAGCTTTTTTATACATTTTTTCATACATTGTCACATCAATATAATCATCTGCATCAACAAAGCCTATATACTTTCCAGAAGCATTTTTTAAACCATTATTTCTAGCCTGTGATACTCCTGAATTAATTTGATCTATAACTTTAATTCTTTTATCTTCTAAACTTAAAGCTTGTAACACATCTAATGTTTTATCTTTTGAGCCATCATTAACTACAATAATTTCAATTTCTTTTAAGCTTTGATTTGAAATAGATTTAATACATTTTTCTATATATTTTTCTCCATTAAATACTGGAACAATTACACTAACTAAAGGCTTAATGGTAACCCTCTCCTTATTTCAATATTTCTAAATAAGATTTTACTGCTTTATCATAAGTAAATAGTTTACTTCTTTCTTGTGATAAACTTAAAAATTTATTATATAATTCATTGTTATTTACCATAGTGTTAAAGCATTTTGCTAAACCGTTATAATCATCTACTTTAAATATAAGACCATATTTTCCGTTATCTAATATTTCCTTTGGCCCATAATCACAATCACTTGATATTATTGGTTTTTCACAATATAATGCCTCAATCATTACTGTTGGTAATGCTTCTCCCCTACTTGCTGAAACTAATATATCCATTTGATCTAATATTTTAAAAACATCTTTTCTCGCTCCCCAAAATTTCACCTTATCTTTAAGCTTATTATCTTCAATTAATCTTAATACCTCATCATTAAATGTCTTATCTTCAACACCACCAATAAAATTTAAAGTAAAGTTTCTATCTTTTACTTCACTAAAAGCTTTAATAATTATATCCTGAGCTTTTCTTGGTTGAATCCAACCTATAACTGCAATATTGATATTTTTCTTACCTTTAATATCCTTATATTTAATTTTGTGATACTTTATTTCATAAAAAATAACTGGATTATATATTGTAGTAATCTTTTTCTTATTTACCCAACCTTCTTTTATGAGAGCTTCCTTTAATTCATTGGAAACAGCAATAACTTTATCACATAAATTTAAAGATATTTTTGCTACACCACTTCTTAAAATATCATTTTTAGAAAATCCCCATAAATTAGGTCTTATATGAACAACAGAAATTACTTTTACTTTTTTTCCGCTAAAAACTGCTGCTAATTTTGCTATAAGACCTTCAAACCATGTATTTGCTATAATTGAATCTATATCTTTATCTAAAATAAATCTTCTAAGCTTCATAATTCTATTACCATGATTAGTACAGCTTAATAAGGTTATATTATTTCCATATATAGTATCTGCACTAAAGGTAACTATTTCACTTTTAATATTTTTCTTTTGAAAAGCATGATGCATATTATATACAAATTTACTGATTCCACCATTATCTAGAACATTACTATATATCGCTATTGCCATAATTTCTCTCCTTAAATAGTGCATAAAATATTTGTCCACTTATTGATTATTGAATTAATATTAAACTTATCTATATCAAGTTCAGCTTTATCACTAAATTTCTTTAACTTTTTATCATCTAGTAAAACACTATTAACTTTATTACTCATTTCTTTAATATCATTTGCTTTAACTAAATATCCATTAATATTATTTCTTATAATTTCTGATGGTCCAGTTGGACAATCAAAACTTACTATAGGCATCTTATAGCTTTTAGCCTCTAAAAGTGTCATAGGTAATCCTTCAAACCTTGAAGTCATTACATACAATGAACTATTTTTATAATAGTCTTCTACATTAGAAACCTTACCTTTAAGAATTAATCTATCTTGCAAATTATATTTATTAATCTTTTCCTGTAGCCTGTTCTTATCTTCACCATCACCTAATATAAGCCACTTATACTCTTTATTTTTCTCTAAGACATCCTTTGCCACATCAATAAGCATGTCAAATCCCTTTTGATATGTAAGCCTTCCTACACTTACTATTTGTTTTGAATGTAAGCTACACTTCTTAACTTCCTTTATTTCCATAGGATTATAAATATAGTCTATTTTTCCTATTATTTTTAAATTATTTAAGTAATTATTTTTATCTTCCTCTGTAAGAGTGATTATATAATCTGAAAATTTAGCATCAATTTTTCGTGCTAAAGCTCTTAAGGAAGATCCGTTGTTTTCATAGAAATTAAAGTGTTCCCAAGCTATATGCTTTGTTTTAGTAAATCTTGTGGCTGGAATCGAAAATATACTACTTATTACTTCCACATCTATAAAAACATCAATGCTATTTTCTTTTATATAATCTCTTATGCCTTTAACTACTTTAAAATATTGCTTCTTAAAATTTAAAGACTTACTATTTAAAATTCTATTTTGCTTTATTCTACTATCTATCTTGAAAAAGGAAGTATTCTTTTCATTTACCGTACTTAAAATATGAATTTCAAATAAATCTTCTTTTTTACAAAGCTCATTGGCTATAATAGCTAATACTCTTTCAGTTCCCCCACTTCTAGACATATCTCCACTTAAAAAGCATATTTTCTTCATTCCCCATTCCCCTTAATTAAAACTTATACAAAATATTCTTGACAAAATTTTCAATATTATCACTTACCTTTTTATTTTTATCTATGACATATATACCGCTTACTAATACTAATGAAGTAAACTTATTTCTATGTCTCATAGCTGTACCAGTATTAAGACTTCCAAGTCCAAAAACAAAACCACCAAGCAACAATACTAAAACTAAAGCTTTGACCTTACTTTCCATGGTTCTAAAATACCGTGCCATTAAATACATACCGAAAACAAATATAGTAGAGTCAAACATTAATGTTGCTATATCCAATCCCCCTCTTACAAGCCATGGCATAGGTGAAAATAATAAAAATATTTCCTTAACAGGTCCCCAAATTATTAAGTCTATTGGACTATCCATTTCTATATTAGTTAAGTAAGCGGAACCTCCTCCTGTATCTGCTGTAGCCTTACCATATATTTCATCACCTGCACTTTGTAATACAAGAAGTGCTACAACTATTCCCGCTGCAATTATAAGCTTATTAAATATATTAAAGCTAATTTTTTTCTTTTTACGACTATAAAAAATAAAATAATAAATATATGGAACAACAATAACACTAACACCACTATGATATTTTCCTCCCATAAGTCCCATTAGTATGGCGAGTACTGCATATATATAGTTATATTTTTCAAACCATTTAAGGAAAAAGTAAATAGATTGAACTATAAAATAATACATTGATGCTTCTCTCAATAGTGCATATCCCATAAGCATAGGTATAGGCATGAAAAGCCATAATGCAATTAATAGCTTTTCATTTCTAGTCTTAAATTCTAACAAATCAGCTATATCAATAAGCTTTGTCGCTGCTAGCATGATAAATGATATATTTATAAAATGTCCAAAGAAGTTGTACTCTCCAAAAATATAGTAAACAACCCCTAAAAATTGAGAATAAAAACCTGTAAAGTGCTCTAAAAGCTGTTCTGGCAGTGCTGCAGCCGTGAGCCTTGCCATTTCATCAAATTTATATGCATCACCAGTGTTAAATGGTAATCTTGATACATTAGTATCATAAATCATCATTAATAATCTAAGTAAAAAGCCTATAAATAAAAACATAAACATGGTGGTATCCTTAGATTTATGATAAAACCATCCAATAAGAACAAAGGAATTTATAAACATCCAAAGTACCGTTAAATTGTAGCTATCTACTACATCCTTTAACATCAAACTTATAAATGCTTCCATCATTGAAAATAATAAGTATATTCTCATTGGCTTCCTCCTTAATCATCACTTAGCTATTTAAAACATTATCATATATGCTTTCTACACTTTTCACATAGTATTTTATATTGTATTTTTTCTGTACAAAGTTATATCCATTAATTGAATATTTTTCTGCAATATCTTTATTATTTTTAACTCTCTCTAACTTATCAATAAGCTCTTTATAAGCTCCTGCACGTACTAATGATCCTGTTTCCTTTGTCACCAGTTCATTGATACTTCCAACATCCATTGATACTACTGCTTTCTTAAAGGCCATGCCTTCTAATAACACCATTGGAAGACCTTCATATATTGATGGCAGGAACAACACATCTATTAGAGGATAAAATTTATAGATATCCTCTTGAAAGCCAGTAAGAATACACATATCATTTAAATCTAATTTACTAATAAGCTCCTTAACTTGATCTTCTTGTTCACCATTTCCCACCAAAAGTACTTTGCAATCTTCAAATCTATTCTTATGCTTAGCAAACTCATTAATAAAGGGTAATATTCCCTTTTGTTCTGATAATCTTCCTATAAACCCTAGGATTTTCTTGTCCTTTGGAATGTTAAATTCCTTTCTCACATTTTCAACATCATTAAAATCAATATTTGTAATGCCTTCTATATCCATTGCATTAGAAAGACTTTCAGCTTTGTCCTTATTAAAATATGGTGCATATTTATTATAAAAATCATATACTCTTCTACCGCAAGTGATATTAAAATCATATTTAGGCCTAAAGATGCCATCTATCTTCTTATTGATTCCACCTGTTTTTATCCATGGATAACAATTATGAATATGTGAAATTACTTTTACATCTACTCTATATATTCCTTTTAATATATATCCATATAATGATGCTGTATTATCATGGCAGTGAAGTATTTCTATATTTTTTTCATTTATTAAAAACTTTAATTTTTTTAAAGTCTTTAATAAATTTTTTTTACTAAAGCTTAATGTATATGTATCTATACCTTTATCATCAAAAGCCTTCTTTAAACTTTCTCCACCACAAACAACCATTGGTTGATATTTTTTTAAATTACTGCACATTAATAATGCCATTTTTTCTGCTCCACTCATTTTATTCATTGGCAGAATATGCATAACCTTCTTTATGATAATAACCTCCTTCTTCTAATTGCTTATATATAAATCTTAATCCTTCGTTAATAGTCTTAACATCATACTTTTCAATTTCCTTTGAAATAATAAATTCATTATCTCCATACAAGTATTGTTCTTCTATGGCTTTTGCAGTAGCTTTATAGTCTCCTACTTCCACTAACTCACCAACAGTTTCATCTACTACAATATCTCTGCAACCTCTTATATTAGTAGCAATCATTTTTTTACCACAGGCCATAAGCTCCATTAAGTTTCTTGGCAAACCTTCTCTATATGAAAGAAGTACCCCTATATTACATATATTAATAAGTTCATTAATATCATTTCTAAATCCTAGGAAATTAACTTTACCTTCAAGCCCTCTATTTTTAACTTCACTTTGTAGTTCTAAAAGTTTATCTCCTTCACCTACACATATGGCTTTTATTTCAGGATATGTATCCTTTAAAACTTCCATTGCTTCAATAAGTTGTACTTGATTTTTATTTTCATTAAGTTCCGCTATCATCAAAACAACAAAATCATTTTCTTTTAGCCCAAGCTCCTTTTTCTTGCTTAATATTTCTTTCTGAGATAATTTCTTATATTGATTTAAATCTAAACCTACGCCATTTAATAAATAACAATTCTTTGGCTTTAACTTATTTTTAGTTATTTCATAATCTTCAGAATTAATATTAATAGTAGTATCTGTAAGCTTCGCCATTATTTTTTCTATGGGATAATACATTATCCATCCTAACTTTGAACCACCTTTTAAAAAATGATATCCATGAGCTGTATAAATTGTCTTTAAATTTTTAAACCTTAGCTTTAATAATCTTCCATATATAGATGCTATAGGTGTATGCACATGAACTATATCAAACTTCTCTCTTTTTTGTATCTTAACAAGATTGTTAAAAGCTCTTATGTTTCCTAAACCCAAAGGATTTCTAGAAAAAGGAATATCGTATATCTTTACTCCCTTTTCTAGCAGTCCTTTATTTATAGGCTTATCTATAGAGCAAGCACACTGCACTTCATAGCCTTCTTTTAATAACATTTCAATGTGAGGAACAAGAAATGCATTGATTGTCCTACTAACTGTTGTTACATATAATACTTTCTTCATTAACTCCTCCTAATTTTATTACTTTAGCAGGGATTCCAACTACTGTAGCTCCTGCTGGTATATCTTTTGTTACTACTGCTCCTGCACCTATTATCGCTGCCATACCTACATTTTTCCCTTGAATTATTGTAGACCCTGATCCAAACATGACTCCTTCTCCAATTCTGTCATTACCTGATATATTTACATTCCATAAAAGAGATACATAATTTTCTATTATGGTATCATGACCTACTCCACATTTTGGACTTATTATCACGTGATTTCCTATGGATACATTAGTAGTTATAATAACACCTTCATAAACTATGCATCCCTCACCAATTTCCATATAATCATGTATCAAGACCTTTGGATGTACAATTGTAGCAAACTTAAATTTATTATTTAATTTTGTTACAATTCTCTTTTTAACCTCATAATTAGCAATAGCAATTATCACATAAGTATCTTTACACATCATAGTAAGAGAATCAATTCCACCTAAAACTGCATATCCATTTACAACATTACCCCAATTTTCTGGATTATCATCTATATATCCAATCAAGTTCCAAGTTGGCTCTAACATATTTATCTGTTGTATTATCAAAGAAACCTCTCGACCTACGCCTCCTGCTCCAACAATAACTATATTTTTCATAACAACCGCTACCTTATAATTTGTTTAAATCTTTATTACATTTCTTAAATTTATAAATTTACTTTTCTTACTTTTATTTGAGTAATCATAATATAATTTTTCTGAATACATTTCTACATCATTTAAAATCGTTCCTATAATATTAGCATTTACCTTCTCCAACTCTTTAAAAGCTTGTGATACATGTTTTGATTTACTTACCTCAGATCGTACAACAACTACTGTAGCATCTGCCTTTATTGCCAATAGCTTCGAATCTGTTACTGGTAATATTGGTGGAGTATCTAAAATTATATAATCAAAATTAATTTTACATTGCTCTAAAAAGTTCTCCATAGTATTTGATCCTATAATTTCTGCAGGATTTGGTGGTAAAGTTCCTGTGGTAAGCAGATATAAATTATCATCTATCTTTTTCATTACATTATTTAATTTAGATGTACCAACTAAAACATCTGTTAAACCTTCTTCATTGGAAACATTAAATTTTCTATGAAGAGATGGCTTTCTTAAATCACAATCTATTATCAATACTCTCTTCCCATTTTGAAAAAATGTATAAGCTAAATTACCAGCAACTGTTGATTTACCTTCTCCAGCATTAGAACTTGTTACTACTAATGTTTTTACTTGCTTATCAATAGATGAATACTGAATATTGGTTCTAAGGGATCTATAACTTTCTGCTGTAATTGATTTGGGCAATTTATCTACTATGAACATTTTTTCTTACCACCCTTTCAAACTCTTTTTCGTGTGTAGGTATTATTCCTAATATAGGTAAACCTGTTATCTTTTCTAATTGCTTTCTATTTTTCACACTTCCATCTAAATATATTAAGACCATAACTATTCCACTTGAAAAAATTAACCCTATAGCAAAACCTAATATTATAGGTTTCTTTTTATTTGGATATATAGTACTTACATTTATATCAGAAACTATTTTTGACTTTACATCAGGTTGAATTTCTTTTAATTCACTAATTAAACAATCATAAATAGTATCTATAATTTTCTCTACCTCCTCTTTATTTCCACCACTATATGAAATTGTAAATATAGGTGCATTTGCTCCTGGAGTAATTCCTATATTATTTTTTACAGTTTCATATTTTGTTTCAACATGATTTCTTTTAAGTGGTTTTTCTAAGTAATCTCCAGCCTTTATAATTTCAATAAATATTTTGCAAAAATTACTATAATACTCAATTTGATCTTCAGAATAATAATCCATTTCTTTTTCACTAGTACTTATTAATACTTTCATAAAACCTGAATAAGATGGTCCAATACCTATTGTCCTACTAAAACCTAAAATTGTGGTAATTAATGTTATAAGAATAATTATCCATAATCTTTTCTTGAAGCTTCTTAATATTTCACTTATACTAATTAAATTCTCTTCCATTTAATTTCCTCCTAGCATTTTATCTATTAGTTGCTTCCATTGAAATACTCCATTGTAGCATTATTTTCTTGATTAATACCTTCTTTAATAATTACCTTCTTCATAGTTAAAAATATTATCTTTAAATCTAGTAAAAGATTTCTATTTTTTACATACCAAACATCTAAATTAAATTTTTCAGTCCAAGTAATTGAGTTTCTGCCATTGATTTGCGCCCAACCTGTTAATCCTGGTCTTACATCATGTCTTTTACTTTGCTCTTCACTATATAAAGATAAGTATTGTGTTAAAAGAGGTCTTGGCCCAACAATACTCATATCTCCCTTTAATATATTAATAAGCTCTGGAAGTTCATCTACGCTTAAACTTCTAAGTTTAGCTCCAAAAGGAGTTAATCTTTCTTCATCACTTAAATAATTGCCGTTTTTATCTTTACTATCTTTCATTGATCTAAATTTAATCATTTTAAATACCTTATTATCTTTACCAACTCTCTCTTGCACAAAAAATACAGGACTTCCTAAATTAAAATAAACAAGAATTGCTACTATAATTAATATAGGTGATAAAACTACTAAGGTTGTCAATGAAATAATAATATCTAAAAACCTTTTAGCAATTTCATATAAAATATTCCCTTTAATATCAATTCACCTCTTTTATATTAATTAAAAAAGATTTTTAATTATTTCAATAACTCTTTTTAAATCATCATTGTTCATCTTAGTGTCAGATGGAAGACACACACCCCTATTAAATATATCTTCTCCAACGCTTATACCGCTTTCATTGTGACTATAAAACATATTGTCCTTATATATAGGTTGTAAGTTCATTGGCTTCCAAATACGTCTTGATTCTATATTTTCTTTTTCTAAAGCTTCAATTATATCTGTTGGCTTAACTTTACTTTCTTCCTTTAATGTTATTACTGATAACCATTGATTGCTTGTACACCCTTCTGTTATTGGCATCATCTTTATATCATCAATTTCTTTAAATGCTTCCTTGTATGTTTCAAAAATATGGTTTTTCTCTTTTACTCTTCTGTCTAATACTCTTAATTGACCACGACCTATTCCTGCCACCACATTACTCATTCTATAGTTATAACCTATTCCTTTATGTTCATAATAAGGCATAGCTTCTTTAGCTTGTGTTGATAAAAATCTAGCTTTTTTCACATACTCATCATTATTTGATACCAAAGCTCCTCCTCCAGATGTAGTAATTATCTTATTACCATTAAAAGAATATATTCCTATATCTCCAAAAGTTCCACTCATCTTACCTTTATAAGTAGAACCTAAACTTTCTGCTGCATCTTCAATAATTTTTACATTATACGAATCACATAACTCCTTAATGGCTTCTATATTTGCACTATTACCATAAAGGTTAACAACAATTGCTACCTTTGGAGTTATTCCTTTTACTTTTAAATCTTCCAAGGCCTTTTTTAAAGCTTTTGGTGACATATTAAAGCTTTCTGGCTCTGAATCTATAAATACTGGAATTCCACCTTCATATACTATAGGATTACAGCTTGCACAAAATGTTAAAGCTGAACAAAGAACATAATCTCCTTTTGTTATACCTAAAAGCTTCACTGCTAAATGAATAGCACTGGTACCTGAACTTAAAGCAGCTGCTGATTTAACTCCTACATATTCTGATAGTTCTTTTTCAAACTCATTCACATTTGGCCCTAATGGCGCAATCCAATTTGTATCAAAAGCTTCCTTAACAAACTCCCTTTCTAATCCTCCCATATGTGGTGATGCTAAAAATATCCTCTCACTACTCATACTAAACACCTCTTATTATCATAATTATTTATCACTTGAAAGTTGTAGTTGCTGCTATTTCTTCCTTTGCCATACTTGTTGATTCTTCTATATTTTCCTTGTAAGTTGGTACTATACTTTTTAATGTATTTCTCAACTCCACCATATCGTTTTTACTTGAAATATACATTAATCTTGAAATAGCTTTTTTCAATTTTACTAAATTAAAGTATCCTGGCTTACCAATAAAAATCTTTTCGTGAGCTGTATTCTTTAATCCCTCTTCATCCATAAGAAGTTCTTCATATAATTTTTCACCTGGCCTTAACCCTGTTACTTCTATTTCAATATCCTTATTAGGTTCAAAACCTGAAAGCTTAATTAAGTTTTTCGCTAAGTCATATATCTTAACTGGTTCTCCCATATCAAGAACAAATATTTCTCCACCTTTTGCATAAACACCTGCTTGCAGTACAAGCTGTGCTGCTTCTGGAATAGTCATAAAAAATCTTGTTATTTCTTTATGAGTAAGGGTAACAGGTCCTCCCTTAGCAATTTGCTTTTTAAATAACGGAACCACTGATCCATTGGAACCTAATACATTGCCAAACCTAACTGCCACAAAATCAGTTTTACTTTCTTTATTAATTGCTTGTATTATCATTTCACAAAGTCTCTTGCTGGCTCCCATAACATTTGTTGGGTTTACTGCTTTATCTGTTGATATTAGAACAAACCTTTCAACATTGTATTTACTTGCTGCTTCTGCTATATTCAATGTGCCCATAACATTATTTTTAATAGCTTCACATGGACTATCTTCCATTAACGGCACATGCTTATGAGCTGCTGCATGGAAAACAACTTGAGGCTTATACTGATTAAATACATGCTCTAATCTTACTTTATCTCTTACAGAGCCTATAAGAGTTACTAAGTTAAGCTCTGGATAATTTCTTCTTAACTCCATTTGAATTTCATAAGCATTATTTTCATAAATATCTAATATAATAAGTTGTTTGGGATTGAATCTTACTATTTGACGGCACAACTCTGAACCTATAGAACCTCCCCCACCAGTTACTAATACTATTTTTTCTTGCAAATAATCAGATATTCCACTGTAATCAAGTTTCACAGTTTCTCTACCTAATAAATCATTAACATCCACATCTCTAATGCTATCAATAGAAAATTTACCATCTATCATCTCATTAAGACCTGGCATTATTTTAACTTGAACTTTTAATTCTTTACATTCATTAATTAATTCTTTTAATGTCTTTTTTTCTAAATTAGCAATAGCAATTACTACTTCTTCAACATCCTTTTCATAAACTATTTGCTTTATATCATATCTATTGCCTAATATTCTTATTCCATCTATATAAGTTCCTAGCTTCTGTTTATCATCATCAATAATTCCCACAACTCTCTTTTTTAGTTCTGGTCTTTTGCTTAATTCTCTTACTACTAAAGCCCCTGCTGAACCTGCTCCAATAACTAATACTCTTTTAAAGTTTTTATTTTTAATGGTTGTATTAAAAATAATTGCTCGTCTTAATATTCTCCAACTTAATCTAAGACCATTACAAGAAACCATAATAAATATTGCTGATAAAGTAGTTACCATAATTGGTATTCTGTTTGTTGACACTAATGATAATATAGCATTTAATACATAAGCTACTGTAACTGCAATAATTCCTTTGCTTAATTCTGAAACTCCTGCTAAAGACCAAATGCTATTATACTGCTTAAATATTGCTAATACTGTAATATATATTATAGTTGCTAAAATTATCCTATTAAAATTTCCAATAAAATATGTTATTATTTCATTAAAAGTCATATACTCTAAATAAAATCTAAATATATAAGATAAAAAATATGAGAATATTATTAAAGAAAAATCTAATAAAAGTAAAATTCCAACTTTAGTCTTCCTATTTTTTAATACATATTCTGTTAGTACATTGCTTATCATTAGCTTTCCTCCTCATTTCATATTCTTTCTTCATTAACTTGAATAAAATATTTTTTAACAAAATTATCAACCCATTATTTAACATTAATACCTAATTAAGTATAACACTCTTTTAATATATAAACATAAAGTTTCGTTCTAAAATTTATGATATAAACTTCTTTCTTTCAACATTATATTTTTTTCTATTTTTGGAAATATTAATCTTTTTATTATTTTTTTAATACTATTTTATTTTTATTTATATTAAAAATTTTAATTAATATAAAATTCAACATAACAAAAAGACATCAAATTTACTCAAATTTGATGTCTTTTTTTAATATTACTTTATTTAATTTAATTATTCATCACTTTTTCCTACACCTGAAAGTATTAAACCTTTATTATGTTCTAAAGCCCAATTGATACCCCAATCATTTTGGAATATTAATATGTTTCTATCCTTAAAGTCTTTTACCTTCTTAGCATCGGAAGTTAAGTTTAACTTATCTATATCTATGTCATTATTTTCTATCCATCTTACATATCTAAATGGAAGTCTATCCATCTTAATTTCAACGTTATATTCACTCTTTAGTCTATATTCAAGAACTTCAAATTGTAGTACCCCTACAACTCCAACGATAATTTCTTCCATACCAACATGATTTTCTCTAAATACTTGAATTGCACCTTCTTGTGCTATTTGTGTAACACCCTTAACGAATTGTTTTCTCTTCATAGTGTCCACTGGTCTAACTCTGGCAAAGTGTTCTGGTGCAAATGTTGGAATTCCCTCAAATTTAAATTTCTTTGAAGGCATACATAATGTATCTCCAATTGAGAAGATTCCTGGATCAAATACCCCAATTATATCTCCTGCATATGCTTCTTCTACTATTTCTCTATCTTGTGCCATGAATTGTTGTGGTTGAGCAAGTTTAACTTTCTTACCACCTTGCATATGGAAAACTTCTAATCCTTTTTGGAATTTACCTGAACATATTCTCATGAAAGCAATTCTATCTCTATGAGCTTTGTTCATATTAGCTTGTATCTTAAATACAAAAGCTGAGAAATTTTCATCAAATACATCTATTTCTCCAATGTTTGATTGTCTTGGAAGTGGTGATGTAGTCATTTCTAAGAAGTTTTCTAAGAATGGCTCAACTCCAAAATTAGTTAAGGCAGATCCAAAGAATACTGGTGTTAATTCTCCTGTTCTTACTTTTTCCACATCAAATTCATCACCAGCTATATCAAGAAGTTCAATATCTTCCATTAACTTATCATGAAGTGCTGATCCTAATATTTCTCTAAATCTTTCATCATCTACAGAACCTTCTATTGCCTCAACTTCTGTAGCACCATGATTACCACCATTGAAAGCTATGATTCTTTCATTCTTTCTGTCATAAACACCTTTAAATTCCTTACCTGAACCTATTGGCCAATTCATTGGATATGTCTTGATTCCAAGTTCGCTTTCAATATCCTCAAGTAATTGGAATGGATCTTGTGCTTCTCTATCCATCTTATTGATGAAAGTGAAGATTGGCATCTCTCTTAATGAGCATACATGGAATAACTTTCTTGTTTGATCTTCCACCCCTTTAGCAGCATCTACAACCATTACTGCAGAGTCAGCAGCCATAAGAGTTCTATATGTATCTTCAGAGAAGTCTTGATGTCCTGGAGTATCTAATATGTTGATGCAGTGTCCTGAGTAGTTAAACTGCATTACTGATGATGTGACAGAAATCCCTCTTTGTTTTTCTATTTCCATCCAGTCTGAAACAGCATGTGTTGATGCCTTTCTTGCTTTTACAGAACCTGCAAGCCTAATTGCTCCTCCGTATAATAGGAACTTTTCTGTTAATGTTGTCTTACCAGCATCAGGGTGAGATATGATTGCAAAGGTTCTTCTTTTCTTAATCTCATTTATGTAATCTGCCAATTTGTTATCCTCCTAAATTTTAATCTATAATTACCTAAACTCCGCTACCGCTGGAGTTTTTTCTTTAATTCATCATTGATAATCTATAATTCGTTATTATAGATATTCCTAGTCTATTGTAATTCATGTATGTCTTTTATTCAAGTTTATTTATAATTCCATCTCCACCTCTTTAACTAAAAGGGGCTGTCGCACTAAAAATTTTATACACAATATATTGTTTTAAAAAATAAAAATCAACACAATATATTGTAGTACTTATTCTTAATGCGACATCCCCCATTTAATTTTTAACTATAATTTCTGCAATGGAAGCAAACTTTTCTTCGTCCTTACTGACTTCAACTAGATTTATTTCTTTAAATTCATTTTTAATCTTTCTTACTGCTTCCCTTAAAGCTTCCTCTTCTGCTGGTGTCTTACATTCCACTTCTAGCCATATATTACCGTTATCCTTATCTACTGCTGAAAACTGAAATTTATTATGAGCAAATCTCACAAAGTTAATGCTAGATTTATTGTGGAAAAAGGTATACTTACTTTCATTTTGTAAATTACTAATGGCTCCTTTTAGATAATCACAAATGGATTTCTTCTGACCATTTACTTCTTCATTAAAAACAATTCCATCTTCATCAGTTGCCATTTCTATGAACAAATTAGTATATAGTTCTGTACCTTCCACATATACACGATAGATTTTATTTATATTAGGTATATTTTTAATATTAATAGCATTAGATGATAAGCAATTATACTTAATCTTATCGCTATCAAAAAATACATTGTCCATATACATTATTTTTGATGTCCATATTTCCTCTTCATTATCATCTATCATTATTATACGTCTACCAATCAATGACTTATTATCCTTAGTTAAAAAGAAAGCCCCATTGTTATATTCTGATAATATCCATTTATCAGTAAAGTTTATGGCTCCACTTTTATCTATTTGTGCAAACTTTAATTCCAATTTTTCTTCCACTCTGTCACTTCCTTATACACAAATACTTTAACTTATCTAAAAATCCCTTCTTATTTTGGCGATGAATGTGAATTGTACTGTTTCTTATAGGCTTTACTCTATAAATATCACCATCGTCTGCTTCTTCTATTTCCATAAGGCGCCTTTCAATTTCATCATAATCAATTAACCTTTCACTGACTTCATGTCTGCATAAATCTGTTATAAGCATATGAAGAAGCTTCCCCTTATAACTTTTATTATTAACATCTATAATAAAATCTCCTGTGGTTGCATTGGGATAAACAAAGGCTCCTCCCTTTATATCACTGGACGCAAACTTATATCTGCTACAGATTATTTGATGCATTAGCACTCCAAGGGAAAAAGCTCCCACTTGCCTTCCTCTTATATTAAAACGAGCATTACTATTGTAATCATTAAGTTCTGGCGCTGAATATCCATAAATGGTTCTTTCAAAATTTAAATGTCCTATATCCAGGTACCCTTCCCTCATCTTACATATGTGACTTAAGCCTACAAACCTAGGTACATCATCATTGAGAATGACGATATGCTCATCACTTAATCCTACTACACCATAGCCTTTCTCTTCCAATACCTTTAAAAATGCTAATATCTTACGACAAAGCTTTATTATCCTATTAACCTGTACCTTACCGAATTCATCGGTAAATACCTTTTCTCTGATTTTACTTCTTAAATCTATACCTGGTATATAATCTAAAATTAAGATAGGCTCACTGAAGCTATATTCATCTTCCAATTCATCATTTATGGTCTTAAACCAATCTAAGGGCTCTGGCAAAAGCATTGATGAAATATCATTTAAGATATTTAATTGTTGCATTAAATATTCTCTTCTTTCTTCTATGCGCCCTTCCTTTAAGTCCTTTTCTCTATAGCATGTACTCTTTGCTATCACAAGCCTTTTCACCGATTGATCATATGCCATATTTATCTTGGTAAGAGTATCTGTTCTTTCTTCCACCTCCTTTACCCAATTAAAATTTCCTTTGCATCGTTCTTCAATTTCTTCTAAGGATAATATCTTCCATCTTTCATTTATATTTTCCATGGTCATAGCATATTTCTCCTTATTAATTCCATGTTCTTGAGAATTTCACTCCTCACTTCCATTACATTCTTATATCTATCTTCCTTACTATATTCAGTGCATTTCTTCACAAGGCTGGCTGTTTCATCTAAATACCCCATATCCATCAATCTTTCTATGGGAATTATGGTATCTTCTGTTTTTAATTCTTCTGTTAAAGGCTTACATCTTAATAAATGATAAAGAGTTGCACCTAAGGTATATATATCAGCTCTTTCATCTAGCTTAGCTAAAGATGCACTACCACTTCTAAATTCCGGTGGTTTATAACCAAAAGTTCCTGCTCCTGGTATACCTGCTCCCTTTATATTGCTGATGACTTCTTCTTCATCATTTTCTAACACAAGGTTCATTGAACCAAAATCAAGGAGTGTAATAAAAAGCCTGCTGGTGATTATAATATTATCAGGTTTTAAATCTTGATAAATAAAGTATTGTTTATTATATTTAGGATAAATTTTTGATTTATGTCGCTGGTGAAAATTGGAGAGGATAGTGGTAAGCTCCAGGGCATATTCCATAACATCATTTTCCCAACGCCTGATATTAGTATAATTCCTATCATTCATCACATAATTAAATCCCATATTAACATAATGTCCTAGGTTTTCTCCATCTATCATCTGCATAACTATATATGGTTCATTATTATATATTTCTTCATCTTCACAATAAAACCTGACACCATCCACATCTATATGTGGTCCATGAATTTCTGGACAGTAATCGTAGACCACATCATTTATATTAGGCATCCTGCTTTCACCACTATTTTTAAATGCCTTAAGACATTTTATTTCAAAGGATATTTCTTCTCTCATATCCCTTATTTCATCATCTCTTGATTTGTCGTAAGCATAACTAAATAGTCCTGGAATATTATCATACCTTCTGGCTTTTATAAGTACATTCCTATTATTAAGCTTTTTATCAATAGCTTTATATACTATACCAAAACCTCCATCAGCAGATTTTATATCCTTGATTTCATATCTTCCTTCTCCAATGGTTATTGGAGCTTTTAATGTTTCATCCTTTTCACCACATTCAATGGTAAACTCTTGAAAATTTCTATTAAGTGATCTACAACACTTCCACATAAATACATCACCTACTGTGCTATAAATTGTAATCCATATTTCCTGCTTAATACTATCATATCTCCATCATTTAATTTAACATCTTCATCTATTACTGGTTCAGTATTAACATGCAATGCATTGGAAGCTGAAAGCTTTCTTAAATAAAAGTTACCATCTTCCTTATAAATCATGGCATGCTGCCTACTGACATTTCTATCTTCATCTATACTAGTCATGTCTATATCAGGTATTGAGTTAATACTTTGTCGTCCTATGATAGTTTCATCATATTCAAGATTAACTACTGCAGCAATTTCTCTTCCTTTATAGATAAGAATCCTTGGTCCTTCTCCTGGAAGAGGTTCTATTTTTTTAACGATTCTTTCTTCTTCCACTATTTCATAAGGATAATCTCCTAAATCTACTTCCACTGGCGCACCACATATTCCACAACATGTTCTTGTTTCATATTCTTCATCATTTTCCGGAGTATAAATCTTGCCACAGGAATTCTTTATGCATATTTTTTTTTCCATTTATCTTGCTCCCTCCCATTATTGGTCTTCAAAAATTGATTCTATGTCTAGAGGCAGATTAATAAGCCCATCATCACCTATCTTGGTACTGGTATTTCTATTTTCATTCATCTTGGACATATCAAGCTTCTTTTCTTCACGATACTTTTCTAATATTCCTTTATAACCAGTAATAAGCTCTTCATTTTTCAAGTATTCACAAATGCCTATGATTCTTTGAAGATTATTTATTACCCTAGCATCATTACCATCTTTAGAATCCTCTTCAATTTCATCTTCATATCGCTTGATTTCTACCATCTTAAAATTTCTCTCAATATCACCAACTCTATATCTGCTTCTTCTACTATCTGTACCAAATTCCACCACCACTACGTTGGCATTGGTCTTTACCTTATCACCATACATATCCGGTATACAATATTCCACAGCAGTCTTCATGATATTAAAAGGTCCCTTTAAGTTAACTCTACTGGATACCGTTACATTAAAATAGAAGTTATAAAGCTGATCTTTTTCTATCTGACCTATATTAATGACATATTCTCTATCAGAAGAAATCTTGGCTTTACCTAAATACTTTTTTTCTGGAGTCCCTCTATAATGATCAGTAATTCTTACAAGAGGACTTATCTCAGTAAGTCTAAGTTTTACATTAGTCATGATTACTTGTTTTGATTTATCAAATAAATTATGGAATATCTTCACAGCTTCTTCCCCATTGGAAATGATATCTGTTCTACCATTGCTAGGTATTGAAAGCTTCTCTAGGAAGGAAAACTTGATATCTTTATTTCCTACACCAAGACAATCTAGTGAAATACTATCATCACCTAAATATTCAGCTTCTCTAATGCCATCTTCTTCAGTATCACAGGTGGGAATACCATCAGTAACAAAAATTATCTTCTTTACCTTATCGCTGGTTTCTTCCTTCATTAATATCCTTGCTTCTCTTATGGCTGCTGAAATATTTGTATTACCTGATACAGTTACCTTATTTAATTCTGTTAACATAAAATCTTTATTTCTGCCGCTGATATTTTTAAATACTACTGTTGGTAAATCATTATAAGTTATTAAACTTAAGTTATCTTCTTCACTGCTATTTTTTATTAAACTTTCCACTGCTTTTTTAGCTACTTCAAACCTACTACCATACTCAACATTATCTTGTTCTATAACATCTGTCATGGATACACTAACATCTAACACTAAACATAAATCTACCCCTGAATTTACTTTTTCTTTTTCCATAAAGTCTTTTCTTATTTCATCGCTAGGCTGTACTCCAACCCTTACAATGATATTTTTCTCTTCATTATCTGAAAGCAAATATGGAATATTAGCTCCAGTCTTTATTACTAAATCTTGCATTTAGTCCCCTCCATGAAATTATTTTAAAATTTTAGAAGTTATAATGGTTATATTGTCTCCTCCACCATTTAAGTTAGCTTCAGTTATTATCTTGTTATTTAATACCTCCAATGACTTTTGCTTATTTTCTTTTATTATTCTTTCAAGGCTTTCTGTAACTTTCCATAAGTCATCATTATAATAAGATTTATTTATATAATCAGTGACTCCATCGGAACAAATAATAATTATCTCACCTGGTTCTAATTCTAGACAATGTATACTGATATTAAATTTCCTAGGAAAAAGATTGCCATCTTTAAAAGATCCTCCTCCTATATATCTTGTTATGGCATGTCTGCCTTCTGAATTCACCACCTTATCCCAAGGCGTTCCATTAGCTAATTTTAAATTCATCACATTATCTTCATAATTTAGTAAGTTAAGTCCATCTTTTTCACTATATATAAAGAGCCTACTATCACCTATGGATGTGTAATACATTCTGTTTCCTACCACAATGGCTAATATCAATGTACTGGCCATAATTCCTGATGGTGGTTCTTTTCTTATGTCTACCTTTGTTTTTATGGATTCAATAATATCTATATTCGATTTTGTAATTACTTTACTACAAAATTCCTTAATATTAGTTTCATCCTTTAGAAGAGATCCCTTTTCCTTAAAAGCTTCTATTATATTCTTTCTTAAGATGGAGCTGGCTTCTTTCCCTGACCCTAGTTTTGCCGTTGATACTCCATCTCCTAGGGCTAAAAGGGTAACTTCCTTTTTTTCATCCTTCATCACTAAAAACATATCTTCATTAAACTCATTTTCATCTTCATATTTTTTTATATGCATATCTCTTAAGGCCTTTTTCAATTTATTTACACCTACATTAGTACTGCCAAGGCTTTTTACCTTTAGTTTTGCCTTTTCAATATTATGTCTTTCTTCAATGAGATACTTATATCTTTCCTCCAATTCTTTAATGGATTTAAATCTTTTTTCCTTAGTAATATTTAAGCATCTCATGATAAAATTATGAAACTTATATGGCAGATCACCTCTAAATAACCTTAAATTATATCCATAATACATTTCTTCATCATCACTTAGGATTCCAAAGTTATTTAATATAAGTTGTAATAAAAGCTTGCCAAAGATATAAACATTAGACTCCTCATCTAGTTTTCCTTCAACCTTATTTAATACCTCCGGTGAACTTATGGAATATCCATAATCAAAGTTATCTACAATGGATTTATTCCTTATAAATCTACGTCTATTAAATAGCTTTAAGCTTTCTATATCATCGCCATTTAGCCAAAAATCTTCTAGGTTAATAGCACTTATAATGAGCTTCTCTTCTGCAAGTTCTTTAAATATTTTTATAAGCTTTATGATAATTGTATTTATCTCATTTAATTCCAGCTTCCTATCACCTATATATTGATGCAAAGACTTGCTATTTTCTTTTTTTAAAAAGTAAATTTCCTGATTTTCTTCATCAACATATTGAGGATTTTCAATAGTTTTCCTATGGAAAATAAAATCTTCATAGCTTACCTTTGATTTTATCTTGTAAAAATTATTGGTAAGAGTACACTCTTCATATTCTTGAATTCCCTCAGCAGTACTGATTACCCCACCACAGCTATCACAATATTTTAAATCCTTCAGCACCTTTCCACATCTTGGACATATATTTACCACTACTCCACCTCCCCGCCTTATAATTTCTTATAAATTAAACTAATAACTCCATAATATATATTAAAATTTATATTGAAATATAACTGATTCTACTTTTGTTTGCAGTAAATATTGTTACTATATATTGAACATTACTTCTATTTTGTGACATAAAAAAATACAGTATTGCTTATGAATACTGCATTAGGTAACAGTGAACTATGGTCAATTCCTTAATTCACTGTATTGAATATTAATGCGATTTTCTGGATTATCATCTACACAATATAAAACAACTAAAAAAATCCACTCCAGCGGTTTCATAAGAATATAAACTATATCCGCAGAAAATTTAGTATTTATATGCTTGCTTAATGGATACCCGTACTTATCATAAATATATCTAATTATTTTATGAATTGTTGGCGTATATTCTTCTAAAATATTTTCAAAAGCATTGGCTACCATAAGCTGCCTGTTTACAGTTATTCGTTTACCGCGTCTAATACCACTTCTTAAAGGCTTCACCAAATTTTCATGACCTCTAGCTGCCACCGTACATAAATAGTGTCCATCCCCTGGAAGTATCACTGGATCTGGTGGCATAACCTTAGAATAATTATACGTACTGGTATCTAAAAACACTTGAATAAAACTATCATGCTTTTGGCCAAATAATACAAGGAATAGCTGAATAGCTAAAAGCACAGGAAATATAAACAATGTCCAAAAGCCAACATTAGTTTCATACTTTAGAAAAATTCTGTATAGCTTATTTACTAATACATTCTTATATATTTTATTTTTTTCTCCTTCTACACTTCTTACCTTATCCATAGATTGCTTTAAAAGTACCACATACATCATGCTCAAATAAATTAAATGACGTCCTAAAGCCTTAATTATATAAGAAGAGGTAAACTCCCAGTCATTTACTTTAAAAGTATGAGTAAAATATATGACGTTTAATGCTATATTAATTAAAAGTATGCTACAGCTTATGACATAAAGTAAAGGTGCCATTTTTCCATTGAAATTTATCAAGATAAAATATACTAGCAATCCTAAAATAAAAAGCACTGCAAAGGTTAAAATATGCTGAAAAGATAAAGGCGTATAGCTATTTAAATACTGACCATTTAATTCATATCTTTCAAGAGGTATACCTGTATCTACTAAACTACTAATACATAATAAATTAAAACTGCTTAAAGCTATCACAATAAAAGAGTAAAATACCTCTACCTTCTCATTATTTAAAATAAACTTTTTACTTATAAATATTCCTCTTTTACCAAAGAAACTTTGTATCAATTTATAAATCCAAAAGACTGGCACTGAAAAAGCTGCAATAACATATAAATAAAACAATACTCTCCAAACCATAAAATCCCTTCTTTTAAAAATATTATAATTCTTTTTTTCAAATAATAATAGATTTATGGAGTTGCTTTTTTATATTTTATTAAAAAAAAGAAAACTCCTAATTAATAAGAGTTTCCCTTTTTCATTTCTATCTATATTGCTTCTTCGGCATCTAATTGTGCTTTTCCTGTATAAAGTTGATAATATCTTCCACCAATTTCAAGAAGCTCATCATGATTTCCTCTTTCAATAATTTGTCCTTGTTCAAGTACCATTATTGCTTCAGAGTTTTTAATAGTTGAAAGTCTGTGTGCTATAACAAATACAGTTCTTCCTTCCATAAGCTTATCCATACCTTCTGCAATAAACTTTTCTGTTCTTGTATCAATTGAGCTAGTAGCCTCATCCATAATAAGTACTGGTGGATTTGCCACTGCTGCTCTAGCAATATTTAATAATTGTCTTTGACCTTGTGATAATCCTTCACCATCACCAGTTAATACTGTATCATATCCATGTGGTAAGTGCTTGATAAATGAATGAGCATTGGCAAGCTTAGCAGCTGCAATTACTTCTTCATCTGTTGCATCTAAATTACCATATCTAATATTATCAGCTATTGTACCTGTAAATAAGTGAGTATCTTGTAATACTCCTCCCAGCGATTTTCTTAAATCTGCTTTCTTAATATCTTTAACATCTATTCCATCATAAGTAATCTTACCACTATTGATTTCATAGAATCTATTTATTAAATTTGTTATTGTTGTTTTACCTGCTCCTGTTGAACCAACAAAAGCAATCTTTTGTCCTGGCTTAGCAAAAAGATTAATATCCTTTAATACTATTTTTTCTTCATTATATCCAAAGACAACATCTTTAAATCTAACATCACCTGTAAGCAATTTAAGGCTTCCATCTTTAAGCTTCCAAGCCCAATGTCCTGTATTTTTAGTAGTTTCTTTTAATATATTGTCTGCTGCTACCTCAACTCTAGTAAGAGTAACTTGTCCATTGTCAACTTCTTCTTCTTCTCCAAGAGCTGCAAATATTCTTTCAGCACCTGCAAGAGCAGCTAATATCATATTTACCTGTTGTGATACTTGAGCTATAGGATTAGATACTTGCTTTGTATATTGAAGGAAAGAGACTAATGAACCTAGGTCAAACTTTCCTGCAATGGTTAAAAGTCCACCAACACAACATGTAATAGCATAATTCATATGAGACATATTACCAAGCATTGGCATCATATATCCACCAAAGGCTTGAGCACCTGTAGATGATTCTCTTAACTCTTCATTATACTTCTTAAAATCTTCAATGGCCTTATCTTCATGACAGAACACCTTAATAACCTTTTGCCCTTCAATCATTTCTTCAATATAACCATTTAACTTACCAATATTTTTTTGTTGCATTCCAAAGTAATATTTACTCTTAGAACCAATCTTTTTAATTATAAAAATCATTAATGCTAAAAATGATATTGTTATTAAACTTAATATTGGGCTTAATACAACCATCATAACAATCATTCCTATAAATGAAAGTGATGATGACATGATATTGGCAACGCTGTTATTTAATGCTTCACCAATATTATCAATATCATTTGTGTAAAGACTCATTAAATCACCATGAGTATTTCTATCAAAATATTTAATAGGAAGATCTTGCATCTTATTAAATAAATCTCTTCTTATATCTCTAATTGTATTTTGAGAAACATGTACCATAATTCTTCCATAACCATAGGCTGAACAAGCTCCTCCTAAGAAGATTGCTCCTAGTATTACCAGCATCTTTGCCAATCCTGCAAAATCTCCTGGAAGTATATAATTATTAACTAATGGTTTTAAGAAATATGAACCTGCTACCATGGCAAATGAATTAAATACTACAAGTACTAATACTATAACTAAAAATAACTTATATTTACCTAAGTACCTTAATAAAGTACCTAATGTCTTTTTCATATTCTTAGGTTTAGGTTTGCCACCTGGCATTTTCTTTCCATCTGTACCTTTTCCCACTGGATGCATTTTATCCTTACTCACGTAACCCCACCCCTTCCTGTTGAGACTTGTATACATCTTTATATATTTCACATCTTGCCATTAATTCATCATGTGTACCAATATCATCGATTCTTCCATCATCCATGACAATTATTTTATCAGCTTCACAAACTGAATTAACCCTTTGTGCAATTATTATCTTAGTAGTATCTTTTAAATCTTCTGCAAAAGCTTTTCTAATCTTAGCATCTGTTGCTGTATCTACTGCACTTGTACTATCATCAAGGATAATTACCTTTGGATTCTTAAGAATAGCTCTAGCAATACAAAGTCTTTGTTTTTGTCCACCAGAAACATTTACTCCACCTTGCTCAATATGCATATCATATCTTCCTGGTAATCTATCGATAAATTCATCTACACAAGATGATGTTGCTGCTGCTTCAATTTGTGCTTCTGTTGCTTCAGCATTACCCCATCTTAAATTTTCAGCAATTGTTCCACTAAATAGTGTATTCTTTTGCAGTACCATGGCTACAGAGTTTCTTAAGGCTTCTATGTTATATTCCTTAACATTTCTACCACCAACAAATACTTCACCATTAGTGGCATCATATAATCTTGGTATAAGTTGTACTAAGCTTGTCTTACCAGCACCTGTACTTCCAATAATACCTACTGTTTCGCCAGCTTTAATTTTTATGTTGATATTTTCAAGATTTTCTTCTTCGCTATCATCTTCATATTTAAAGCTAACATTTCTAAACTCGATTTCACCATCTTCAACTTCCATAACTGCATTAGCTGGATCAACTATATCTGGTTCTTCTTCTAACACTTCTAAAATACGTGAAGCAGATGCTACTGATCTTGATATCATCATAAGAACCATAGAAATCATCATTAGCGCCATTAGAATTTGGAATGAATATGTCATGAAACTTGTTAACTTACCAACAGTTAATGTTCCTGCATAAACCATATTTCCTCCAAACCACAGTATTCCTATTACACTAGAGAATACAACAGCCTGCATAATTGGCATATTTAAAACAACTAGTCCAAAAGCACTAGTGGATGCATTTACTAAATCATCATTACTTGTTTTAAACTTTTCTTTTTCCTTAGCTTGTCTAACAAATGACTTAACTACTCTAATACCAATTAAATTTTCCTGTACTACTGTATTGATATTATCAATCTTCTTTTGCATAATATCAAATCTTGGTTTAACAGTCTTAATAATAAGACCTATAGATATTACTAAAACAGGAATTGATACTAGAAATATCATTGCTAATTTAGGACTTATTGTTATAGCTAAAACACAAGCACATATAAGCATCATAGGTGCTCTAACTAGTAATTTTATTCCCATTGTCATTGAGTTTTGAATCATTGTTATATCCGTAGTTAAACGAGTAATCAATGACGAAGTGCTGAATTTTTCAATATTATTAAATGAATAACTTTGAATCTTAATATATTCAGCCTCTCTAAGTTCTGCTCCAAAGCCTTGTCCTGCTATAGCTGCAAATTTTGATAATGCAAGACCAAAGCTTAGTGATATCATTGCCATGCAAACCATTAATAACCCCATTTTAATGGTATATCCAGTATCACCTAACGATATTCCTACGTCTACTATTTTAGCCATTACCAGTGGTATTAAAAGTTCAAAAACAACTTCTAAAACAGCACATGCAACCCCTAAAAATAAATACTTTTTATACTTTTTCATATAAGGGTATAACTTCTTTATCATTTTCTTCACCTCTTTAAATAAATTTTGTAATTACATAGTTAGCTATGTATAATATTAAAATTAAAGAGGATTACTCCTCTAAATTTTTTAATGCTTTATATAATAGTTCTTTTAGTAATACCTGATCTTTTTCAGATATATTTTTTACAAGCTTTGCTTCAACACTAAGTATTCCTTGATGAAAGCATTTATGTAATATATTATGACCCTCTTCTGTAACATGCAAACACTTACATCTAGCATCACCAGTACTAGCACACCTAACTATCATCCCTTTTTCTTCTAGTCTTTTTATTATTCCTGTAATAGTAGGATTAGTTAATTTTAAATGTTTTTCAACATCTTTTTGAAATACATCTCTCTTATTTTCATTTTTCAAAATATATACTAATACTTCATGTTGTGTTGCTGTCAAATTAAATTTTAAAAGATTTCTATTAATTTCATTAGTTATAGAATTGTTAAGAAATTTAATTAAGAGCCCAACATGAGCATCTACTCTAGCCTTCTTCATTGTTTCTCTCCCTATATAATACATAGCATACTATATATTATATAACAATAAACTTTTAAACACAAGTTTAAATTAATTTACAATGGAAAATTGTGAATTGTTATAAGCTTTAATGGATTTGCTTTAAATACATAATTAAATAGAATCCTCATCAATCTCTATTAATTATTCATTTTTAAATAAAATAAAATAGGAGTAGCTTGTCCATTTATCAAGCTAAACCTACTTCCCTATAATATATGTATAATATTAAAAAATATTACTTAGCGTTTTTAACTTCTGTTAACTTTATTGGCTGAACAACTGGATTGTTTATTCCAACTATTTTCATGATTGCTTCAGATCTTTCTTTAGTTGAACCAGTAATTACTGAATATTTAACATTTTCAGCATCTAAGAACCCTAAGATAGCTTTATCTACTGCCTTAGCAACTTCTTCATCTTGCCACCTAACTCCATCTTTCTTATATCCAAATTCTCTTGGAACAAAGAATATGTAATCATATTGAGGTAAATCTCTTATTGCTAAACTATATAAATCATTTAAAATTTCAATTTCCTTTTTACTTCTTATCTTATCTCCAAGCATTAATCTTCCATAAATATATGGAACGAAAGTTGCATAATCTGTAATAGCATATTGGTGACAATCTAAGCTTTTTTCTAGGTGTAATTGCCCTAAATATATTCCATATTGCTCAGAAATAGTTTCAATCATACCTTTATCTCTTAAGTAATCTGTACTATACTCTGTAGCAACACCTACATCTAAATCTCTAATTTTTAAATCTACATATAATTGTTGTATTAAAGTTGTCTTACCACATCTAGGTCCTCCTAGAATTGCAATTCTTGTTGGCATTGATAAACCTCCAAATATTTCTATTAAGTATCAATTTTTCATTCGTATTTTTAAAGGAGTTTTTATTATATCATCTTTTATATATTTTTTCAAGTTATTTCAACTTTTAATGATTCTCTATAATTAAATTATTCAAATATTCTATATCACCATTAATTTTTCCCACTATACTATTCATCTTTATACTTTCATCGTATCTTAATTAAAACTTATCTACTTATAATTTATATAAAAAAGTGAGGCATATTAAATACAACCCCACTTACTTTTAAGCTTTAGTATAAGAATATCCTTACACAAGTAGGATATAAATCATTAAAGATAAACTTATTATAAGATTTATCATCATCCCCATATTTAACCATGTTTCACTTACTACATACCCCTTTTCAATGGTCACTTCACCAGGCAATAATGACATCTTCTTAAAATCTTTAATAAATAAAATTAATCCAGCTATTACAAATACCCATACTACAATACCAAAAATCATTGTAGCAGTATTACTGCTAAGTACTTTTGTGCCTATAACACTTCCCATCATATTTATCATAATATGAAGTCCAATGGAGTATTTAATTGTTCCTGTCTTTAAAGTAACATACGCAAATACTACTCCAAGACCTACTGCATAGAAAAATTGAGAAAAATTCTCATGAAATAAACCAAATAACAAAGCTGTAGTTATTATTGCTATCTTATCTCCATAAGTTCTAAGCTTATTAAGCATTACTCCTCTAAATAAAATTTCTTCAATTATTGGTGATAATATTCCTGCAAAAATTATAGTAGCCCAAATACTACTATTAGAAATAACTCCTTCCAATGGATTTACTACATCTGCTCCTTTTACTTTTCCTACTACCAATATAAATCCCATAGTAAATAAATTTAATAATACCATTACAAAATAGGAAATTAAAAAGAACTTAATGAAACCACCAAAGGTTAAACTTTCTTCTTCTCTTTTGTGTCCATCTGGAATGCGTTTAAGTATCAAACAACATAGAGGAAATCCTATTAAATAAAAGCTTACTGCTATAAGTAAATATCTAAACCAACCATTGCTTTCAAAAGCAGGATTAACGATATTAAATATTGTGATTATTAGCATTTGTACCAAATTAACAACAACCCCCAGCACCGCTGCTGCTAGTCCAACTCTACTAAATACGCTTTTTACATTTACATTTGTCTTTAACTCAGAATTCATTTTATTCACCCCTTATTTCTTTATAAATATATTTCTATTACATTTTAATTATTACCATTTACTGTATACTATACACATTAAAGAATAGCTTTAACTTAAATAAAAAAGTACTACAGATATTTTTCCAAATATCTTTTCAATTAAAGAAATACTAAAAATAATAGTTTCTTTTCTGTAATTATTGCTATTGAAATTTAAATTTTATATAGTAACATAACTTCTTAAAACTGAAATATTGCCCACAATTTCATACTGACCTAAATTTGCTGGAATAAGTATACTATCTCCTATTCTTATTTCTTCTGAAATACTACCTCCACTTATACTACCTTCTCCATCTACACAAGTAATTATATGAAATCTTTCTTTTTCACTACTGCTAATATATTTATTTTGAATATTAATTTTCTCCATTGCAAAATATTTATTTTTACATAATTTCACTTTATCAAATATTTCAAAATTTTCAATTTTACTATTAGATAAATTTTCTGCTTTTAAATTAAAATCAATTACATCTAATGATTTTTTTACATGAAGCTCCCTCTGTCTTCCATAATCATACACCCTATAAGTAACATCACTATTTTGTTGAATTTCTGCTATAATCAACCCCTCACATATAGCATGTACCATTCCACTATTTATTAAAAATGCATCACCTTTTTTTACATCTATTACATTTAAATAATCTTCTGTTCGATTTTCTTCTATAGCTTTTTCAAACTCTTTCTTAGTGCAATTTTTAGTTCCAACAATTAATTTTGCATTTGGTTTTGCATCTATAACATACCACGCTTCCGTCTTTCCTAACTCATTTTCATTCTTCATAGCATATTCATCTCCTGGATGAACTTGAACAGATAATTTTTCTCTTGAATTAATTAACTTAACTAACAATGGAAACTTTTCAACACTTACTTTACTTCCCACTAAATCATGTCCATATTCTTCTATTATTTCTTGTAAAGTTTGTCCTTTTAGATATCCATTAATAACAATACTCACACCATGTCTATGACACGCTATATCCCAACTTTCCCCAATATTTCCTTCTGGTAAATTATCTCTTATTGCTTTAAAATCTCTTCCTCCCCATATTTTTTCAAAGTATAGATTTTCAAATCTTATTGGATACATATTTTCACCTCATAATTAACAAAATCTTTTAATTGAGCTTGAAATAAAATTTATTGCAATAAACCCCAGGTATATATTTTTTTAATGCTTCAAATACTATTAATATTATTAAAGAAAAGAAAGGGTGATTAATTTTTATGACAAAAAAAAACAAACCTTATTTACCTAATTTACGAAGTTGGTATGAACCTTCTGAGGAAAGCTTAATAAGTAAATCTCCTGAAGGAATAGACACTATTTTACCTAATCCTGCGGAGGATCCTATCGTAGTAAATAATATTTCATATATGGAATTTGATTATACTAATAGCCCTATGTTAGATGACCCTGATGACGAATTAGAATAAGTAATACTTGAAAGGAGATTATTATGACCAAAACAATAAAAAAACAACATAGAACTGATGGTGTATTTAATTCTAATAATGAAGCTTATGCTGTACCTCAAACCAGCAGAAATGCACCCTTAAGTGATTATAAATTTACTGATTTAGAAAAAATAGAAAGAGAATCTAAACAAAATAATAAATATTAAACATTAAATATTATTTTAGCTTCCATAATAAAAAGGGGCTGTCCCACTAAATAATTAGTGTACAGCTCCTTTTTTAAAAGAAAACCTTTATTTCATTTTTACCAGGACTTTTTGGGATTATATCATCATCTAATTAAAACGGAATAATCACCAGTAAATTTTATATACTCAATAGTCACATAAGGAAACCATAGAATCTAAAATTCCTAATGACATAGAATCTTGTAACTGCTCTCTAAAACCATATGCTTCACCACCTAAAATAGTTAGATAGGTTTTATTTTTATAAAAATACTTATTAAAAGGATTTTGGGCATAAATGAAGTTTTCTTCTATATTGGTGCTAATATATTTAGCACTTTTATAGCTATAAACTCCAAGCACCATTGAACTGTAGTAAAATAGAGTCAGTCCTTTACCCTCCAATGATTTGTTCTCAAGAAGCACTTTACATAGCTTTAATTTCTTATCTTTAGGGCAAAACATTGTAAGTTCACCACTAATATTATTTGCAGTATGTTTAAAAATAGAATATCCGAAGCCATGCTCAATATCGTATACATCTTCATCTATAACAGGCTCTGGTGTGATACTGAAATACTTTCTTGCACCATCATCTCTTATATATAAAGCTTCACTCAAAGGATCTACAACCCAATCATTGCTCCAAGAGGTCAACTTGTTTTCTCTGCTGTTTTGACACCAAGTATAAGCTGAACCACTCTCGGAAACATGAAACCCAAAATCCTCGTTGGAAATGACATTAATCCATGGAGATGGAGTTGTAATAAAATCCCTTAGCTTAATTTTATAGCTCATAGAGTAATTATCAAAACCTCCATATCCATTAAAGAAATATAAATCTTCTTTAATAACATCATCTCCTATTAATGTTTTTCCCATTTTATAATTAAAATTATTCATGATATTTAAATTTTTTATACTTTTTTTAGATTTCTTTTTAAGAATTGTTCTATTCTACAAATTCTATGGAAAAAAGCCCATCATGTAATGAAATATCATCACCACTAAATTTATCATCTATTTTCTTATATATTCTTTTAACTATTAAATAAAACTTTGTCGAAAACTTTTATCTTGTCCTCAGGTATAATTTAAAAAATTTACGTAATACTTTGAGATATGTTGTGCAACAAATAAAAATTAAGAAAGGAGTGCATAACGATGATCAATATAAATAAAGACTTGGACTCAAAATTAAATACTATTATTAATAAACAAAAGAAATCTGCTTTTACTTTAATTGAGCTTATAGTTGTTATTGCTATAATTGCCATATTAGCTGCTGCTTTAACACCTTCCTTTACAGGATATATAAATGAATCAAAGAAAGTTGCTGTAATTAATCAAGCAAAAAATGTGGTTACTGCTTATGAAGCAACTAAAGTAAAATCAACTAACAGTTATACCCTTGAGACAACAGTAAATACTTTTGCTTCTGGTTCTGATTTATTAGACGATAAAGATGTTAATAAACTAAGTAACACAAGTATTGAAAATTGTTATAGTATTGTTAATACTGAAGAAAATGATATTACTTTAAATGATAACGGTACATTTAAAGCAGTTTCTCCTATATCTACTGGTGAATAACTTCATAAAAAAGGAACCCCTAAAAAAACCAAGGGATTCCTTTTTACAAGTTATTATAGTGAAAAAAACTCTGTAAATGCTTTTATTGTGTACGTATTGTCTTTTACTGTTGCCAGTTCTCTGATTGAGTGCATTCCAATAAGTGGTGCTCCCATATCTATTACTGGTATTGTTAAGTTTGCTGCTGTAACAGGACCAATGGTAGTTCCTCCTCTTAAGTCTGATCTATTAACAAACTTTTGGAATGGAACATTTGCTGCCTTACATACTTCAGCAAATACAGCTCCATTAAAGCTATCTGTACTATAGCTTCCTGATGCTGCTATCTTTAAAACTGGACCACCTTCTAATACTGGTCTGTTAGTTGGATCTGCTTTATCACCAAGGTTTGGATGAACAGCATGGGCTAAATCTGCAGAAATCATTATTGAGTTTGATAGTGCTCTATAGTACTCTTCTCTATTCTTACCAAGTCCCATTGTAAGTCTTTCAAGTAAGTTATTTAATAATGTTGAATTAGCTCCTTGAGCACTTAAGCTTCCTATTTCTTCATTATCCACACATATTAATACTTTAGTTGCTGCATTATCTCTGCTATCTAGTAATGCTACTAAACCTGCATATACCATCCATAAATCATCAAGTCTTCCTGAAGAAATCATTTCTTCGTTCATTCCTATTAATGTTCCTTTTTCATATTCATATGGCATAAGCTCAAAATGTAATATATCTTCTTTGTTTACATTTAATTCTGCTGCTAATATATTCATTAAGTAATCTTTGTTTTCTAATTTCTCATTTATTAAACCTAATAAAGGTAAAGTATCAACTTGCTTGTTGTATTTATAACCATCATTTACTTCTCTATTCATATGAATAGCTATATTAGGTATTATCATCATTGGCTTATTTATATTAACTAATCTTGTTTCTGGCTTTAATGGAGATGCTCCTTTTATAGCAACCTTTCCAGCTAAAGCTAGAGGTCTATCATACCAAGTACTGATTATTGGTCCTCCGTACATTTCAGTATTAAGCTTAACGTATTTTCCTTCAGAAATCATTTGAGGATTTGGTTTAACTCTAAAACCTGGTGCATCTGTATGTGCTCCTATTAATCTTAAACCTGTTTCTTCTATCTTTTCATCTCCTACTATAAAAGCCATGATAGAAGAATCATTTTTTATTACATAATATTTATCTCTACTTTTTAAATGCCACTTATCACTTTCTTTAATTTCTCTAAATCCATTTTCATCTAAAATCTTTTTAACAGTTTCTACAGCATGAAATGCTGTTGGACTGTTATATATAAAATCCAATAAATCTTTTGCTTGTTTTCTTTCCATATATTTCGAACCCCTTTTTTTATTAACTTGGATATACTCTATAATATAAACTATTTTAATTTATTCCACAATATAGGAAATTATAATAAAGCTTGTACTTTTTAACTATTTAATGTAGTTTATTATTATATTAAATAATAAATCTAAAAGTGGAGTGTGATTTATGTTATCAAACTTTCTAATCAAAAAATTTATTAAGAACAATGATGATATTAATGATAACAAAGTTAGAATTGCCTACGGAAACTTAGGTGGAGCAGTAGGAATCATTATAAATACACTACTGTTCCTTATTAAATTATTCGTAGGATTATTTGCAGGATCTATTGCTATAATTGCTGATGCATTTAACAACTTGTCAGATGCAGCTTCATCTATAATAACTATTATAGGATTTAAAATGGCCAATAAACCTGCTGATGCCGAACATCCTTTTGGTCATGGAAGAATTGAGTATATTTCAGCTCTTGTAGTTTCCTTTATGGTTATGCTGGTTGGATTTCAATTTGTTAAAACTTCATTTTCTAAAATATTAAATCCAGAAGCAGTAACCTTTGAAATTATGCCTTTTTTACTTTTATTAATATCCATAGGATTTAAAATTTGGCTTTCAAAATTTAATAAAAATTTAGGCAACAAGATTAATTCATCAGCCCTTAAAGCTGCTGGAACCGATGCTTTAGGTGATGTATTTACTTCTACCACTGTTGTGATTTCCTTCTTTGCATCTAACTTTACTAGCCTCCCAATTGATGGCTATATTGGTGTTTTAGTTGCTCTTGTGATTATTTATTCAGGTTTCAGCTTAATAAAGGAAACTATCAGCCCTCTTCTAGGTGAAGCACCTGATGCTGAGTTAGTTCAGCAAATAAATGATATGGTTTTATCTTATGAACATATTTCCGGTGTCCATGATTTAGTGATTCATAATTATGGTCCTGGAAGGATTATGGCTTCAATTCATGCAGAAATCCCTGCTGACATCAATATTATGACTATCCATAATATTATTGATAGTGCTGAAAGGGAAATTTCTCAAAAACTTGGTGTATATTTAGTAGTCCATATGGACCCTGTTTCTGTTGATACTGATGAAATATCATCCACAAGAAAATATATTGAAGAGGTTTTAAAATCATATTCAATAGTTAAATCTTATCATGACTTTAGAGTTATTGGTGATGAAAAACATAAAAATATTATCTTTGATGTAGTTGTTGATTCAAATGAATTTACTAATAACTTTCAATCAGAAAACTTAAAGGAATCTATAGAAAACTCAGTAAAACTAGCTCATCCAACTTATAATTGTATAGTAACTATAGATCTTCAACTTCATTAAAATAATCATACAAAAAAACAGTAGATAGATTTGCATTTTACACAAATCTATCTACTGTTCCTTTTGGCTTTAAGGCCAACTTTCATTTTATGTTCAATAATTAATTTTGAACAATTTAAAACATATTACTATTTTCAGTTATAAAATCATTTTGGCTTTCTATATATTCAACTAAAGCTTTTATATTCTCTTTAGAACACTCACATAAAGCTTTTTTATACTCTTTAGCTGATTCTCCATTCATATATTTTAATGAATAACAATTGTAATGCATCTGTTGTAAAGGTACTTCCCTCAATTTTCTTTTAAATTATAGAAATATTGCTGCTCCTTTAATTTTAAATAAGCAATATTATCCTTCATATTTCTTTTTTCATACCAATTAATAACTGTTGGCAATGCTAAAACAAAACCACTATTAATCAATTCCTTTAATTTATTTATTAAAGCAATTTCCTCCAATGATATTACATTATTATTGATTACTTCATCTAATTTCTTTTTTAGATAAATATATTTACATTTAGTAACTCCAATCTTTCTACCTATAAGAGATGTTTCAAAGGCCTCTTGATAGGCTGCTTCCTTATATAAATTATTATTATAAAGATAGTATGCCAGGTTGCCATAGCATTCTGAATTACCACATTCTATTCCATTTAAAAATAACTGCACTATTTCTTGCTGATTATAGTTTATAATCCTTTCACTACCTAATAATCCTTTTAAATTATAGGCAGTACCTTCATCTATTTCTTCTACTTCATTTAATATCTCATAAGCCCTTTTACTATCTTGCTCTATACCAATTCCTTTAAAGCAATAGTAAGCAAGCTTACACTTTCCTCTTAGAGCATCAACATCAATAAGCTTAAACACATAATAAAGAGCTCTTATCTCTTCATCTTTTCCACCAATAGCCTTTTCATAAATCTCTATGAGCTTTTCCAATGATTCTATATCATTTTTTTCAGCGCTCTTCTCATACCATTTAATGGCTAAATCTATATCTTGTTTCACAAAAAAACCCTTTAAATACCATTCTGCAATCTTATTCATAGCCTTTATATATTCACTTTCTGCTGATAAACCGTAATAATAGTACGCCTTTTCATTATCCTTTTTAACAGCTATGCCCTTTTCGTAAATATACCCATACTGAAAAACTGATTCTGTGAGCCCATGTTCTGCACCAAAGTTTATATATTCAAGTAACTTTTGCTCATCTATGACCTTTCCCTCATTAAATTCATTAAGACTAATAAAAGCTAAATATTCTGCTGCATATGGTGATTTTAACTCATATGCACTTAAAAACAGTTCCTTAGCTATTTCTTCTGTTTTTTCCTTAAATTTATTAAGTCTTAAATATGCTACTCCTAAAACATACATAGCATGTGGAGCATTGTTTTTAGCAGCAACTTCCATATACTTAATAGCTTTATTTAAGTCACGACTAACCCCTTCTCCATTATAATAAATCACACCTAACCTTTGAGTACATCTTAAATCGCCAAGTTCATGGCCTTGCTCATAAAAGTATATGGCTTGTTGCACTAAATTCTCTTCTTCATATATCTTTCCAACTTTAAAATATAGTTGAAAACTTCCATAATCAATACTTACGGAATACAGCTCCAATGCCTTCTTCCTGTCCTCTTCCACATATAATCCTTTTAAATACATATCTGCCAATGATTCAATACAATTTAAATCACAAGCTTCATATCCTTTCATCAGATACTTAAAAGCTTTTTCATAATTCATATCATAACATATGCCTTCTAAATATGATTTTCCTACTATATAATACGCATCTTCATAGCCATTTTCCGCTGCCCTCTCAATCCAATAATAAGCTTTAAAATTATCCTTTAGGCATCCTTCACCGTTTTTGTACATAAAGGAAATGGCATATTGCGCTGCCCCTAAATCCATTTCAGCACTCTTCTTATACCAATAAAAAGCCTTCTCATAACTTTTCTCTACACCTAAGCCTAGATAATATATCCTACCAAGCTGGTAAAAAGCTGGTAAATATTCGTTTTCTGCACTTTTTTGAAACCATATCATGGCAGCAGTATTATTCCTTTTAACACCTCTACCATTAATATATAGTAATCCTAAAGCATTTTGCGAAAAAGCATTACCTTTTAATGCAGCTTTATAGTACCAACTAAAAGCTGCTAAAAAATTTCTTTCTACAGAATAGCCCTTTTCATAAAATAATCCTAAATATGCTTCACCATATTCATCACCAAATTCTGCTGCCTTATAAAAATATTGCATAGCCTTTTTATAGTCTTGTGATACATCTTTTCCAAAATAATATTTTTCTCCCTCTTCTACTAAAGCAGCTGCCTTTACCTTTATGTCTTCATCTTCAAAGGTATTCATACTCTTTATTAAACTATCAAAATCATTTTTTTTATTACTAAACTTATCAAATATTTCTTTATATTCATCACTTAAATTTTCTCTTAAAAACTGATAATTTTCCTCTCCATAAGTTAAGACAAGCCAAATTATAAGTTCATATATTTCTCTAAAGTTTTCATCAGCTAATCTTTTTATCTCTATCTCATCATAAAAATAATCTTCTTTAGTGATAATTCTCTCTTCATATAGCTCAACATTTCTTAATGCCCCAAATAGCATTTCTTCTACATATTCGTCTACAAGTCTTGCTTCCTTTAAAAGCCTTACATTATCATAAAAGCTTAAGTTCTTTTCATAATAAACTTCATTATTAAAATAGATATAGTACACTATATCCTTTAGTAATTTTCTTTGATTGTTAAATATCTTCCTGGGTTCATTATCTTCAATAAAAATTTTCATATCATCATATAATCTTCTAAATTCTAACTCTAAAAAATTATATACAGTTTTCTTCGACATATTACCCTGCCTGCCATTAATCCTACTATTATTCTATTATAAAACGTATAAAAAAGAACACTTATAAAATATAAGTGTCCCCTTTATTACCACTATATACTCCCTCCCCATAGAAAGTTTATAGTACCTTTGATAGAAATTCTTTTGTTCTTTCATTTTTTGGATTTTCAAAAAACTCCTGTGGCTTTTCGCTTTCTAGTATATTTCCTCCATCCATGAATACAATCCTATCACCAACTTCTTTAGCAAAGCCCATTTCATGAGTTACTACCACCATTGTCATTCCTTCACTAGCCAGATTCTTCATTACATTTAAAACTTCCCCAACCATTTCCGGATCTAGTGCTGATGTTGGTTCATCAAATAACATCACATCTGGTTCCATAGCTAACGCTCTTGCTATAGCAATTCTTTGTTTTTGTCCACCTGAAAGTTGTGCTGGATATGCATCCCTTTTATTTTCAAGCCCTACCTTTTCTAATAACCTTATTGCTTTTGCTTCTGCATCACTTTTCTTCATTTTTTTCACCTTAATTGGTGCTATAGTTATATTTTCTAACACTGTTTTATGTGGAAATAAATTAAATTGCTGAAAAACCATCCCCATTTTTTCCCTTAATTTATTTATATTCACTTTCTTATCAGTTATGTTTTTACCTTCAAAAATTATTTCTCCACCTGTAGGTTCCTCCAGTAAATTTAAACATCTTAAAAATGTACTTTTTCCTGAACCAGATGGCCCTATTACCACTACAACTTCACCTTTTTTTATATGCTCATTAACACCTTTAAGGACCTTATTTTTGCCAAAGCTCTTTTCAAGATTATTAACGTATATCACTTACCTTCATCCTCCTTTCAATTAAAGAAATAACCCTACCTAAAGTAAAAGTTAATATAAAATAAAATCCAGCTGCTACTATTAATGGTTCTAAAGATCTATATGTAGAGCCTTGAACTATTTTTGCTGCATACATAAGCTCTCCAACACCAACAACTGAAGCCATTGATGATTCTTTAATTACTGTTACAAATTCATTTCCTATAGCAGGAAGTATATTTCTTATGGCTTGAGGTACTACAATAAGTATCATTGCTGTGCTCTTTTTCATTCCTAAACTTCTTGCAGCTTCCATCTGCCCCTTATCTACTGCATCAATACCAGCCCTTACAATTTCAGAAACATAAGCTGCCGAATTTAGTGCTATAGCTATAAATGCTGATTGTAATGCAGTTAAATCAATGCCTAAAAATGGTTCTGCTCCTGCATAAACAATAAATATTTGTAATATCATAGGTGTCCCTCTGATAATTTCTATATATGCTACTGCAAGCATCTTTAATGGTTTAATTTTCCATATATGAAAATTAGAGCTTTTCATATAAAATAGTATAGAACCAAAAATAGCACCAAATAATACTGCTACAAAAGAAATTAATAATGTATATTTAATGCCTTTAAAATAATATGGCATATATTCTGCTATAAAGCTAAAATCTAAATTCATATTTTAAACCACCTAACTATTCTTCTACTGCTTCCGATGATAATATAGTAGCTTCTTCTATATATTTATTCATAGTTCCATCTTCAGTAATTCTTGAAATAACTCCATTAACTATTTTAACTAAGTCTTCATTTCCTTTTGCTATAGCTATAGCATTACCACTATCTGTTTCTTCATAAACTGGCTTTCCTACTGCTAACTCAGGATTATTTTTAACAGCCATTTGTGCCACGCCTACTTCCATAACTACTGCATCTACTTTACCTGATTTTAATTCTAAGATTAAATTATTTACATTAGATAATAATTGAAGATTTGCATCTTTAATTAACGTAGATGCTAATTCTGCTTGAGTTGAACCAAGCTGAGCTCCAACTTTTAAACCATCTAAATCCGAAAAATTAGTATATTTATCTGCATCTTCAGCTCTTACTAAAATCCCATGGTTAGCTGTATAGTATATATCTGAAAAATCTACTGCTTTTTTTCTTTTCTCTGTAGGATTCATCCCTGAAATAACCATATCTACTTTTCCAGCTGGTAATGCAGTTATTAAAGCATCAAAATCCATTTCTTTAATTTCTAATTCTACATCAAGTTCATCAGCAATTTCTTTCGCTAAGCTCACATCAAAACCAACTATCTTATCTTGTCCATTTTCAATTATATGAAATTCATATGGTGCATAATCTGCACTTAAACCTACTACAAGCTTACCACTTTCTTTTATTGAGTCTAACACACCAGTGTCTTCTTTTTTCGTCGCACTATTTCCGCATCCTGCAAGGCCTACAGCCATAATTGAAATTAAACCTGTTACAATAACATTTTTAATTATACCTTTTTTCATATTAAATACCCCCATAAACTTATGCATATTTATCTTTTTCACACGCATAATTATACATCAAGTATTAATATTTATGCAATAGTTTTTTTTATATATTTTTGAATACACTATAATGTATAACATTAACATTTTTATAGGAGTGATATAATGTCCAAACCTAAAGAAATAAATTTATTCCCAGGTTCAAACACCTCAAAAGGGTTTTATTCATTTTATAGGTATATACTTACTCAAGATAATGCCAATCGCATTCTTTGCTTAAAAGGAGGACCTGGCACTGGAAAATCATCACTTATGAAGAAAGTAGGAAAATATTTTTTTGATAAAGGCTACAATATAGAATATCACCATTGTTCATCTGACTCTAATTCATTGGATGGAATAGTTGTAAAAGAACTAAATGTAGCAATATTAGATGGTACCTCTCCCCATATTGTGGATCCCATAACTCCTGGCGCAGTAGATGAAATAATTAATTTAGGTGATGCATTAGATATAGATAAATTAACACCTCATAAAAAAGAAATCATTGCTCTCAATAGAGAAATAAGCAAAAACTTCAAGAGAGCTTATAGATTTCTAGGTTCTGCAAAATATATACATGATGATTGGAGCAACATCAATTATGAATCTCTTGATTCAACAAAAATATCTAATTTTATACAAAACTTAAAAAATAATATTTTTAAACGAGATAAAAGCGGATATGGAGATGAAAGACATCTATTTTCAACAGCCATAACTCCTAGTGGTATAACTACTTATACAGAAAACATAGTGGAAGATTATAAAACTAAGTATGTCTTAATTGGAGGACCAGGATATGGGAAAACTGAAATATTAAAATATATCGGTTCTTGTGGTCAAAAGAAAGGATATTATATTGAATATATGCATGACCCTTTCATTCCTGAAAGAATCGAACACTTACTTATTCCAGAGCTAAATACCTGCATATTAACCAATAATGAAATAAGTAAATGTAACTTTTCACAAATAGATTATAACTTATCAGATTACTCTAAATATACCATAACTGGCGATAAATTATCTGAAATAGATTATAATTCAAAGCTATTTTATGATTTGATAGATAAATCTGTAAAACTTATCAACAAGGCTCATTCACTTCATGATGAACTGGAAACTTATTATATCTCAGCAATGGATTTTTCAGTTGTTGATGGTATTTATGACAAAGTAATTAAAAAATTAGAAAAATATTACGTATAGTAAAATTTTTTGTAATCATTTACATTTTCCCTTAATATATTATTATATAAGAAAATAAATTAAAGTTAATGAAGGGAAGCTTGTTTATGAAAAGCAAATATGCTTATGAAGCAAAAGATAAAAACATAACACCAGCTTCTTGGTTTATGTTTTTAGGAATTTGTAACAATTGCCACTATACAGCTGAAGAATACTCACTTTTAAGGAAAATAGAAAACCTTTTTAATTATTTATACTAATAAATTAGTATAAATAATTAATGATGAATTATGAATGATGAGTGATGAATTAAGGAACTTCCTAGAGAGTTTCTTAATTCATCATTTATTTAAGTATGAATATTTTAATTTTTCACATCTATCTAAAAGTTAGTAATCTACCTTATTTATTACCTTCACTAGACCTATTGATAATAAAAGTATATATATTACTGCCATACCTAGACTAATTATCATCGAAATGTTAAATGATGGAATACCTTGTTCAAAAAATGATAGGATTCCTATTGGTGATATATATTTAAACTTTGTTAATGTATCTATGATTCCAAATAATATTATTACTCCAATAGATGCTCCAATAATAACATTTGGTGATAGTTTTGTTAGAGAAATTAAGCTTATTATTAATGAAAATGCCACTGCTGGAATGACAGATATAAAATATAATACTAAAACTTCTAGTAATTCAGCTACTGGTATTGATCCTCCAAAATATTAGATATATGGAAAAGTACGGTTTATATATAAAATCTAATAGAAACATTTTTGAAAATGTTACTCCATTAAAATTTTGAAGTATTGTTATAAATTCTTGTGAATATGTTTCTATCCTGGCATCCCCTGTCATTACATTGTTTATCATATCCTTATATGCTATTACTCCTAAAATAACAAGTACAAAAATCACCCCTAACATTATATACAATTTTTTTTCATTTATAAATTTAATTGTTTCATTTTTTAAAACATTTAACATCTTAATCAATTTATTGTATCCTCCTTTATAACACCATATCTTTTTTCTTAAATATTTTTATACTACTTAAAACTAAAAGTAATATATAGGAACAACTTAAAACAACAGCTATTATCATCATCTTATTACTTATATCTCCTAATAATTTATACCCATAACTTATAAGTGATGTAGGTGTTATTCCTAATATTTTTGAATTAATTGAATCTATCATAAGTGATACTATTAATACTGATATGGATATTCCAATAGTTTGATTAAAATTATCTACCATTAATGATATTACTGATGTTACTAGTACAATAGGTAACATACCAAAGGCTGTTATTATATAGGCATTCATTACTTTAATATACTCACCTAAAAATATATTACTGAAGTCACCAGCCAAAATTCCTCCCACTATTGAAAATATAATGAACATAACTAATGTATTAATTAATGTTATAATGATTAAGTATAATATTTTTCCTAAAATCACATCTTTCTTATCTATTTTTGATATTAAGAAAAACTTCATTACTCCACTTGAATAATCATCCGCTATTACAGAAGCAGTTACTATAATTAAAAGTATAGGTGTTAGTATTTTCATAAGTATAAATGTCAAATTGTATTTTAAAAACTGTATTAATCCATCTTCAATTGTTAAATCTAATATATTAATTTTTATAATTACTCCTATAACAGATATTATTAATGTTAGAAAAATTAAATAAGCTAATATTTTTCCTTTAGTTAAACTTTTATATATCTCATTTTTAAAAACATTAAGCATATTTATCCTCCAAACCTAGTACTCGAAGATAATATTCTTCTAAGCATTTACAGTTACTTTTTTTAATAAGATCTTCTGTATTACCCTCTACCAATATTTCACCATTATTTATTATTGATATTCTATTACATAAATTTTGAACCTCACTTAAAATGTGAGAGCAAACTATAAAGGTTACATTCTCTGTCTTTGCAAGATACCTTATAATGTTTCTTATTTCTATTACACCTTGTGGATCTAATCCATTTGTTGGTTCATCTAAAATTACTATTTTAGGATTATTTAAAAATGCCCTTGCAATAGCTAAACGTTGTTTCATTCCTAGAGAATAATTTGATACCTTCTTATTTTTAGCATTGCTTAATCCTACTAACTCTAAAACTTCATTTATTCTATTATCATCTTTTTGATAAAGATTTGCATAAAGCTTTAAATTTTTATATCCTGATAAATATCCATAAAAGCTTGGTGCCTCAACCATAGCTCCTACAAATTCTATTGCATTTTTTCTTTGTGATACTATATCATATTTATTTATTAAAGCTGTCCCTTCAGTTGGTTTAACTAATCCTAAGATCATTTTTATTGTTGTACTCTTTCCAGCTCCATTTGGTCCTAAGAATCCATAAATATCTCCTTCTTTTACTGATATATTAACTTTATTTACAACTTTAGTATCCTTAAATACTTTAGTTAAATCCCTAGTTTCAATTATATTCCTCATATCCAAATTCCTCTTTTCTTTTCTATATCTAAATTTTAAACGTAATTTTAATACTAAAACATTTATTTACTTCAATTACAACTATACCTGCCTAAACGTTAAATTTTTACGATTATTTATATATTTTTTAATTATTATTTCTAAAAAAAAATGAGCATTACTCTCATAACTGCTCATTTTCAATCTCTATTCTATCCTATGCTTATAAACCTCTTTATTTTACTTACTACAAATAACAAAATTATAATAATATAAAACTTTATGGCCCATAAAGATTCTATAAAATTATCAGATATCTTTAAATTTGTTATAAATATAGTATATGCGTTAAAAACCTGACTTCCAAATATATATACCATAATTCCTATTGATAAAAGGAAATAAATGAAATATACTGCTTTAAACTTTACTTTTTTTCCCAATACCATATTTTTAAAATCTACAAAAGATTGTTTTCTTAAATTAGGCTTTTTCATTAAAGTTGATAATATAAAATATCCATCTAAAGGTAGTAAAGGAAATAAATTTGATATTATTAATACAAAATTTACATAAAAACTTAGTAAAAATAATTTACTTATTATTTCTGAAGCCCCAAATTGCCCAATAATATTGTATATTATAATACTTAAACTTGCTAAAAATAGATTTGAAACTATTCCCGCTGACCATATTTTTATCCTTGTTTTAGGATTTACAGTATATATTCCAGGTATTTTTAAATATACAATTGGAGTTATACATAAATATAATGATATTACTAACTGCTTTGGTATAAGACCATATTTATAAGCTACTACCCCATGTGATATTTCATGTATAAACATGCTTATTCCCATAATTATAAGCGTTGCAACAAAAATAAAAATATGATTATTACTAAGCTCAAATATATTTAAGTTTTTTATATGTGATAAAATATTTCCATACAATAATGCTATTGCTGACAGTATTATAACTATAACTTTAAATGGATTAACTAATACTTTTAGCCTCTTAAATATATTTTCATATCTCAATAATTCATACTTTACTAAGTTTAAAGAAAGTATGTCAAATTCTCCTCTTTCAACTTTTTTTCATCTATTTCTTCTAATAATGCTGCTTTTTCAAGTATTTTGACTAATTCTTGAACATTTATTTTACATTTTATCTTTTCTCTAACTAATTGCTCTACTTCATCTATTGTATTTTTTCCATTAAGCTGCTTTATTGTATAAAGAATTGCATCCTTATTACTCTCTTTTACTTCTATATATTTGTCTTTTTCAATATTTCCTATAGAATACACATCATCTTTATCATCATAATGATATAATAAAGAACAACTAATATTATTTAATGCAATTGGCTTATAACTCATACTACCATCTCCCTTTAATTAGCTGAAGCCAATTCTAATATTACTTTTTCTGTAATACTTCTATACATAATGCAATCCTCTTCTTTTGTATCATGTATATTTCCTGTTTTAAAATAATTTGATCCTATGCAACCTGTACATATTTTATTATTAAAGCAATTTTCACACTTAGAGTCTTTAAATTTACTAAATGACTCTAACTTATTTATAATATTTTTATACTGTACTCCATCAAAAACCTCTGAATCATATACATTTCCAATTTTAAATTTTTCAATATCTGTTAACATAAAACAAGGATATATATCTCCTAATACTGAAACTGAATAATTTGATATTCCGGCTTCACATATATATTTATTTGTCTTTCTTAAATTTAAAGCTTGTATTACTCTTGTTATTAATGAGTATGTATAATCCTTATTGTTATTTACTTTTTCTTCAAATATATCTTTAACAGACTCTTTGAATGCATCTGTATTTTTCAACGTAAAATTACTATCTTCATCTCCACTAACAGGTACAAGATGAATATTGTCCACCTTTATATCATCTTTAATATATTTAACTACATCTTTAACTGATAAATTTTCCTCAACATGTGCACTATTATAAGTAACTTCAATTCCTTGTGGCTCATTTGTTTTGGATTGAAGCTTTTTAATATTATTTAATATAGTACTTGTAGTTCCCTTACCGCTTTTAAATATTCTCATCTTATCATTTACTTGCTCGGGCCCATCAAAACTTACTGTAACTTGTATTTTATTATCATTAATTAACTTAATAAATCTATCACTGACATTTGTTCCATTTGTGACAGTTCCGTAAGTTGGTATATAATCAATTTCTTTCTTTTCAAATTTTTCTTTAAAATATTTACACACAAACTCTATTACATCTAAATTAAACGTTGGTTCCCCACCAAAAAATTAAATTTTTCTACTATTTCGCTTTCACTTTTACCTTCTATGATGCTTTCTACTATTTCTTTACTTATATCATTAATCTTATAAAATCTTAAGGAATCAGGAAAAAACATTACTTTTTTATTATCGTCCTCTATAAAATGAATTCTCATACTTCCCCCTCTAAAATATTTTTCTTTTGTATATCACTAATCTTTGCTAATGATATACAAAAGAATTTTTATTGATTCAAATTACCAGCAAACTATTCCCCAGCATCCACTTCCACAAACTATACCAATTCCTGGTGTAACTGTCTCTTCTAATGTTGTAACCTCTTCTAGTAAAATTTCTTTTACTTCTACCTCATTCACATTTAATTCCTTTACATCATTGTTTAATTTCATTTTTTATTCCTCCTAATTTTTACTTTTTTATTTCTGTAATAAACTTACAAACTTAGTATAAATCTTTTTCGCATATTATTACCATTTATTTCCCCATCTATGCTTTTATTATGTTTCTCGTGTTATTTTTTACGTTTGGGAACTAAATTTAAACAAATACTCACTATTTGTATTTTTAATTTATTCCATTTTTTTAAATAAAATGATATAATTCTTAACAAGGAGGTAAATTATGTTAAATATAGTAATTTGTGAAGATGATAATATTCAACGTTCTACCATTGAAAAATTTATTAAAAATTCCATTGCTAAAAATGATTATTCATTTAGAATTAAACTATCTACTGCTAATCCTGAAGATGTATTGAAAAATATAGGAAGTGGTGATATATACTTTTTAGATGTTGATCTTAATAATAAAATTAATGGATTTAAGCTTGCAGAAAAGATTAGAGATATTGACTCTTTAGGATACATAATATTTATAACAACCCATTCTGAACTTACTTATCTTACTTTTAAATATCGAGTAGAAGCAATGGACTTTATATTGAAAGATAATGTTAATGAAATAGACTTTCGTATTAATGAATGTTTATCTCATATACATAAACATATTAATAAGGAAAAATCAGATGTTAAAACTTTAACTCTTACTTTAGATGATAGAATTATAAAAATACTGTTAAAGGATATTGTATTTATTGAAACATCTACTAATTCTCATAAAATAATTATTCATGAGTCTAATAGAAAAACTGAAATATTTACTACCTTAAAGGAGATTTCTAAAAATCTTGATGATAGATTTTATAGATGCCATAGAGCTTATATAGTAAATAAAAATAGAATTAAAGAAATTAATAAAATTAATAGAATAGTCTATATGGATAATGGTGCTGAATATTTAGCTTCATTTAGGTTAATTAAGGGGTTATATGAATAGCGATGTTATGAGTGAATTAATTAGACAAGCATTGTTTTTCTTCTTTAGTATTATACTTTTAATTTCATATATGATATTTAGAAAGATACATTACAATACTAAAACATTTTTTACTTATTTATTTTTTTCACTAATCATATCATTAGCTTTATTTAGAGTTAGTGGTGGAATATCTATATTGTTATTATTATTTATTTTAATCAAACTTGATATATACTTTAATAAAATTAGCAAGGTTCTTGCAATATTAACTTCAATCTTAGTTTTGATAAATTATTTTATATCTGATGCTATAGTGAACTTATTTTTAAAAGCATTCATAAATACATCATTGAATAGTACATTATTTATTAGTTATATTATTTTATCTAGTATTTTAGCAATGATTTTATCCATTATATTAAGTAAATTATTAAATATAAATTGCTTTAATTATATTTTAAATTATAAAAACTTTAAATTTAATAAACAGATGTTTTTAATATTAACTATATTATTTTCTTTATTTTCCATTGCTATAACATTTATAACTTATAATATCTTAAATATAAATGACATAAGAATATATGCAATAAACTTTATTTTGTTTGTTTCATATTTAACTTGCAATATACTAATGAGCTATTTTTATAATCAGTATTTAATTAAACAAACAGAACTATTTAATAATAAAATGGATATGGAAAGATTGCAGGAATATACAACTAATGTAGAAAATCTTTATAATAACTTACGTACTTTTAAACATGATTATAAAAATATTTTATTAACACTAAATCATTATATAGAAAATAAAGATATTGATTCTCTAGAAAAATATTATAAAGAAAATATTCTTGAGACAGGACTACTTGTTGATACTAAGGACTATAAGGTTAAACTAAAAAATCTTAAAAACATTCCTATTAAATCCTTGGTTCTTGCTAATATTGCAAAAGCTGAAAGTCAAAATATAAATATTGATATTGAGGTTATGGAACCAATTCTTCACTTTAATATTAATACTGTAGATTTAAGTAGATTACTTGGAATATATATTGATAATGCCATTGAAGAGTGCGAATTTACTAAGGAAAAAAAGCTAAGCATAGCCTTTATTTTAAGAGGACTTAGTACAGTTATTGTAATTCAAAATAGCTGTAGAGATAATATTCCTCTATTTAAAATAAATGAAAAAGGTTTTTCTACTAAAGGTGAAAATCGTGGTTTAGGTTTATATAATGCAAAAAAAATCGTCGATAAATATGAAAACTGCTTAGTTAATACTAATATAGAAAATAATATTTTCACTTTAGAACTTTGGATAAGAAATTAAATTAACCGTGGTTTATTTAAAAAGAAAACCACGGTTAATTTATTTTCCACCAATTATTTTATTTTCTTAAGCTTTCATTTCTAACTATTACATCATAACCTGTATATGCCATTGCTAAAGCAGCTATTAATAATCTATCATGTGCTTTTTTTGTTGTAGTAGCCTTTGCCATTTCAACACTATGACCTATCATATGACAATCTGTTATTCCTATATATGGGTGTATAGTTGGTGCAACATGACTTACATTTCCTATATCACTTGAGCCACCTGTAGCTTTACCTGGATTTATATCTGTAATACCTAATGCTCTTAAGTTCTCATTAAACATCTCTGATAATTTTTCATTAGTCTTTAAATCATCATAAGGTAATTCATATCTTTCCATTTCAAGAGTTGCCCCAGTCATTAAAGCTGCACCTTCTGCAATCTTCTTAACTTTTTCTATAACTTCAGTTACTCTTTCCTTAGTAGAAGCTCTAAAATAAAAATCAGCAACTGCTTCATCTGGAACTATATTAGCTGCAACTCCACCTTTTGTTATTATTCCATGCATTTTAACATCTGGTGTTACATGTTGACGAAGTGCATCTATTCCATTAAATAATTGAATAACGCTATTTAATGCATTGATTCCTTTCTCTGGACAAGATGCTGCATGAGCTGTTTTACCTTTATATATAAATCTTATTGGATATAAAGCACTGCTTGATCCACTTGCTCTAGTTTCTCCATCTGGATGAACTATCATTGCTGCATCTAATTCATCAAATACACCTGCTTCTGCTAAAATAACTTTTCCTCCATTAGTTTCTTCTGCTGGTGTTCCGTATACTATAATCTTTCCACCAATTTCATTTAAAACTTTACTTAAAGCCACTCCTGCACCTGATGACATAGCACCTATCATGTTATGTCCACATCCGTGTCCTATTTTAGGTAATGCATCATATTCACATAAATACCCTATAGTCATTCCTGGTTTTCCACTATCAAAAGTTGCTTTAAATGCTGTATCCATATCTGCTATTGGACACTCTACTTGGAAATTATGCTCTTTTAAAAATGTAGTTAATGCTTCAACTGCCTTGTATTCTTTATTTCCTAATTCCGGATTATTGTATATATAATCACTAATTTTAGCTAATCTTTCTTTAATTAATTGACCTTCGTTATATATTATAGTCTTCATTTCTTCTTTCCTCCCATATTTAAATTAATTGTAAAATAATTTATTTAAGTAAAAGCTAAAAGTGAAAAGATAAAAGTTACTGAATTTATTCCTTAACTCCTACCCCTTCACTCTTAACCGTTAACTTTTAACTTCTTAAGCCCAACCCATCAACATAGCACAAGTTATAAATATTATAGCTAGTGCAAATAATATAATTTGTAATGGCATTATCCACTTAAACCATTTAGAATATGGTACTCCAGCCATTCCTAAACATGCCATTAATACTCCTGATGTTGGGAAAATAGCATTTGAGAAACCATCTCCTAATTGGAATATTAATACTGTTGTTTGTCTTGATATTTCAAGTAAATCACCTAATGGTGCTAATATTGGCATAGTTAATGCTGCTTGTCCTGACCCTGAAATAACGAAGAAGTTTATAAACATTTGAACTGGTAACATTACACATGCAGCTAGTAATGATGGTAATTTACCTATAAATGATGATAAACCAAATAATATTGTATCTATGATTTGAGAATTTTCTGCTATTATTACTATAGCTCTTGCAAACCCTATTACCATTGCAGCTCCAATCATATCTTTGGCTCCATCTATAAATGCTTCTGCCATTTCATCAGCTTTTAATCCACCAACTATTCCTGCAAATATTCCAGTTATTAAGAATACTGCAGCTATTTCTGGAATCCAAAATCCTTCTTTTAATACTCCCCATATGATAACTGCTAAACAAACACCAATTGAAGCAATTATTATTTTATGTGCAAATGTAAATTTAATTTCTTCATTTTTATTTTCTTTTAATTTTTCACGTTTTTCTTCATCTAATTTATACACTGGGCTAAGCTCAGGATTCTTCTTAATTTTTTTTGCATAAACCATTAAGAATATAACTGCTACTGTTGTAGTTATAACCCATGTAATAGTACGATATACTACTCCAGAGAATAAAGGTATTTCAGCTATAGATTGCGCTATTCCTACTGTAAATGGATTAAGCATAGCTGTTGCAAACCCTACAATACACCCTAAATAACTTATTCCCACTGATAATATACTATCAAACCCTAAAGCAAGCATTAACGGAAGTAATATTGTTATAAATGGTATAGCTTCTTCAGTCATACCAAATGTTGCTCCTCCAAGAGAAAATAAAGTAAATATAATAGGAATTATTAATAACTCATTTCCCTTAAAAATATTAACAACCTTAGCTATAGCTGAGTCTATTGCCTTTGTTCTAGTTATTAAACTAAATGCACCCCCAACTATAAATAAGAATGCTATAATTTCTGCTGATTGTTGAATTCCTTCTACTGGTGCTTGCATCACTTGGAACAACCCTTGTGCTTCATTTTCAACATACTGAAATGAACCATTTAAAACTACAGTTCTAATTTGTCCATTAACTTCAGTAGCTACTCTTTCATATGTACCACCTGGCACTATATATGTTGCTATTGCCATTAAAATTATTATTGAAAAAATAATAACTAATGTATGTGGAACTTTTATTCCACCATTAAATCTTTTCCAGAAACCTTGTCTTTCTTTACCTGATACATTTTGCATTATTTTAAAATCCCCCTATTTATAATATTTTGTCACAATAGTTTGAAAAAAATAATTTTTTAAAAAATTTTAACTAATAAGTAATAGCTATTCACATTTAATTTTAAAATAATAAAAAAGCCTTGAGCTTCTCACTCAAGACTATATAATCACTAAAATACCAAATATTATAATAAAAGTATTATTATCAATAATATAATCGTTAAGTAATAGCTCTTCACAAATTAATTTGTGACAGTTTTATGTATATTTTACATAACCCCAACACTACAGTTTCAAAGCATCAACTATATGTTTCGGCGAAATTTCCTTTCAATTTACATCTTTGTGCTTACCTCCGTAAATCTACTCTTAAATATCGCAACCTCTATCAACTTCATAATATAATTCTCTCTTAACAATATACAACTTTTTTTCTTAAATGTAAAGTATATTTTCTGCATAATTATAAATTTTTCGTGCTTTTATATTATATTTCATCAATATTTTTTTAATTTATACTACTTTTATAATAGATAAAACTATATTAAGTATAAATTATTTTTCCCTATAATTTATAATTTTAAGTTGATGTAAAGCTCTAGTTGCCATAATATATTTTACTAAATCATCAGTGTTATCATCAAAATTTACAACTACAACTCCATCAAACTCAAGACCTTTAGCATAATAAGAAGGTACTATAACTTTTCCCCCTCTATAAATTATATCTGCTTTATCAAAAGCCATTATTTTAGTGAACTTTTTAAGTTCTGGTGCTATTATTTGAAGTTCATTTTTATCTTTTGTTATAACAGCTATATTTTCATAGTTTTCATCATCATATTCTTCTAAGGTTTCTAGAATAGTATCAATTAAATCTTCTTTATCATTAATTTCAATTTCTTCCACATCATATTTACCTTTTCTTACAAATGGAACTATAGCATTTTCATCTAATAATTTACTTGCATATTCCATAATTTGTTGTGTTGACCTGTAACTCTTATTTAAATCAAATCTCTTAACAAATTTTCCATAAATATCTTCTAATCTTAACATGGCAGGTACTTCATCAATCTTTACAAGTCTTTGGTTAACATCACCTACAATAGTATAGCTTCTACAACCAGTTAATCCTTGCAGCACTAAGAATTGAAGCATGCTATAATCTTGAGCTTCATCAATAACTATATGTCTGATTTCTGCCTTAGATTTCTTTCCATCAAGCTTAATCATTAAGTATAGTATTGCTGGAAGATCTAAGTATGATAACATATCTATGTTCATAAACTTCTTATAAATATCAACTATACTTTCATTATCTATCCAATTCTCTAGATCTGCTTTTACATTCATCACTTCTCTTACAACATCTCTGATGTCATTACGTCTTTTAAATTCTAAATTATTTTGCTCAATATTCTTTTCATCATCTGACATTACTTCAAGCTTAGCTTTAAATTCAGCATTTATTTCTCTTACCTTTTCATCTCTCTTATCTTTTAATTTTGATATAAGAACTCTCTTAACTTTTTGACTTCTTCTAAATAAAGGCATATATTTATAGTGTTTTTCAAATAATTCTTCTACTTCATTTAATGATACTATTTCTTCATCAAAGGCATTAAGTGCTTGTAGGTTAAAGTATTCATTTTCAAACTCCATACATTTTTTATCAAGGAACTTAATGAATTCTTCACTTGATTTATACCTGATTTCTTTTACTACTTCTTCATTTCCTTTTAATACTTCTTCTAAATAAGCTGTAAAATCAAGGACATTTTCAGTTAAGCCTATTTCTTTCATGGCAAAACCAGCAAAAGTCTCTTCAGCCACATCACTTTCACCTAAAGTAGGAAGTATTTCACTAATATAATCAACAAATATATCATTAGGACCTAAAACTAATACCTTATTACCTAATTGTTGTCTGTAGTTATATAGAAGATACGCAACTCTATGAAGGGCTATGGTAGTTTTTCCTGAACCAGCAACTCCATTTACCACTACAAGCTTCATTCTCTCTTCTCTAATGATATCATCTTGTTCTTGTTGGATTGTCATTACTATATCTTTTAACTTTTCTCCTGAGTTAGAAGAAAGAATCATTTGAAGAATATCATCTTTAACATCAACTTCTGAATCAAAATATCCCTGTAGAGACCCCTTTTTAATAACAAACTGTCTTCTAGCTAATATGTCAGCTGATAGTTCTCCATCTGGTGTCTTATATGTGGCTGGCCCTAATGACCCTTTATAAAATAATGAAGCTATTGGAGCTCTCCAATCTATTATTATACTTTCAAAAGTAGCGTCTTTAGTAAGCCCATATCTTCCTACATATATTTCTTCTTGACAATCATCTTCATCACTGAAAATTACCTTTCCAAAGTATGGAGTTTTCTTAAGCTTAGTAAGCTCCATTAGCTTTTTATCAATTTGCTTATAATATTCTTCCTTAACATATCTTTCATGATCAAAATACTCCATCAAAGCATCTTCATCATCTTTATGTTCCTCTATAAAGTTTTTTCTATAATCTAATATGTAATTAGCTATCTCTTTTCTTTTTTCTATGTAGTTTAAAACTTCCTCATTTAACGTTTGTAAAGTATAATCTAATCTTTCTTCTTCCTTTAGAAATTGATATTTATCCAAAGTAATACCTCCTTACAATAGTAACTTAAGGAGTTAAGATATACTTATCCTAACTCCTTAAATATATATGCTATTCAATTATCATATCAATTGTACTAGCTACTTCATTTTCTTCTTTTTCTAAATCTAATTTATTTTCTTCTTTTTCCTTTTCTTTAATCTTCTTAAGTTCAGGATACTTTTTATAAATAAATTTTTCAAAATCTGTACCAAAAATAGTTTCTTTTTCTAAAAGATATTCTGATATTTCATCTAAAAGATCTCTATTTTCAGTTAATAATTCAATAGCCTTATTATGACATTGTCTTATTATCTTTAAGATTTCTTCATCAACTAAAGTTGAAGTTGCTTCACTACAGTTTCTTACTGCTCTACCATCTAAATATCTATTTTGAATAGATTCTAAAGCCATCATATCAAATCTTTCTGTCATACCATATACAGTTACCATACTTCTTGCTGATTGAGTCGCTCTTTCAATATCATTTGAAGCTCCTGTAGATACCATGTTAAAAACAACTTCTTCTGCAGCTCTTCCACCAAGCATTACAGTAATTTGATTTAACATTTCTTCTTTAGAAACAAGATATTTTTCTTCTTCTGGTAGTTGCATTGTATATCCTAAAGCTCCCATAGTTCTTGGAACTATCGTAATCTTATGCACTGGATCAGTACCTTCTAATAATCCTGCTACAAGAGCATGACCAACTTCATGGAATGCAACAATTTTTCTTTCTTGTTTAGAAAGGATTCTATCTTTCTTTTCTTTACCAGCTATAATTACTTCCACAGCTTCTTCTAAGTCCTCTTGAATTACTTCATCTCTACCATGTTTAACTGCTCTAATGGCTGCTTCATTTATCATATTAGCAAGATCTGCCCCTACTGCACCTGGTGTACCTTTAGCAATTGAATCTAAATCAACATCATCAGCTAATTTAACATCCTTACTATGAACTTTTAAAATAGCTTTTCTACCAATAAGGTCAGGTCTATCTACAATAACTCTTCTATCAAATCGACCAGGTCTAAGTAATGCCTTATCTAGTATTTCAGGTCTATTTGTTGCTCCTAGGATTACTATTCCTTTTGTTGCATCAAATCCATCCATTTCAGTTAATAACTGATTTAAAGTCTGCTCTCTTTCATCGTTAGATTGCATTTGGTTATCTCTACTTTTACCTATTGAGTCTATTTCATCTATGAAAATAATACATGGAGCATTCTTTTCTGCTTCTTTAAATAAATCTCTAACCTTAGCAGCACCCATACCTACAAACATTTCAACAAAATTTGAACCTGACATTGAGAAGAATGGCACCTTTGCTTCTCCAGCAACAGCTTTAGCTATAAGAGTTTTACCTGTACCTGGAGGCCCAACTAATAATGCACCTTTAGGTAATTTAGCACCTATGCTTGCATATTTTTCTGGATTATTTAAGAAATCTATTATTTCTGTTAAACTTTCTTTTGCTTCATCTTGCCCTGCAACATCATCAAAAGTAACTTTTACATCTGTTTCAACATACATCTTTGCATTGCTTTTTCCCATGTTTATTGGGCCAGCACCGAATTTTCCACCCATTTTTTTAAATAATAATTTAAATAGTAAGAATGTTAACAATATTGGTCCTATATAATAAAGTAATAGCTCCATTATCATTGATTGTTGTTCTGTTATTCTTCCATAATATTGAACATTATTATTTTTTAATGTTTCAACTAAAGAAGGGTCATTAACTTCACCTGTATAAAGCATTTTTCCACTTTCTGAGCTTCCTTCTTTAGGTGTTATTACAAGTGAATCACCTTTAGTTCTAACTTCTGAAATTTCACCATTTTCTACAAGTTGCATAAACTTATTATATGATATTTCTTGTGTTGTCAACATATTCTTTGCATAGTTAAAAGAGTATATAAACATAAATGCCACAATTACGTATATAATTAAATATTTTTTATTATTATTCTTTTTTTGTGGTCCATTAAGATTATTTTTGTTTTCTTCCATTTAAATCATCTCCTATCTGTCTATATCCTTATTCAATTAATCCAAAATCACTAAATGGATAAACTTTTATTACTGCTTTTCCTTCTATATCATTTGCATCAACAAAAGGTGTTACAGGCCAATATCTTGAATCTTTAGACCATTTCCTATTATCTCCTAAGAAGAAGTATTTCCCTTCTGGCACGGTATATGTACCATTAAAAGTATCTTCAGCTCCAATATAGTCTTCTTCAAGTACCTCTCCATTAACAGATACTACTCCATTTACTATTTGCACAACATCTCCTGGTAATCCTATAAGCCTCTTTATCATCTTGATTTCTTCGCCTTCTTGATCATAACTAAATACAATAATGTCGCCTCTCTTAAGCTTTTCTGGATTATATACTCTTGTAACAAATAGCCTATCATTAACATTCAATGTTGGAACCATTGATTCTGAAGGTATCTTTACCTTATAAATAACAAATTTATTTATTAAAAAAGCCAATATAATCGCAATTACAATTGGTACTACCCATTCGTAAAAGAATCCTGTCTTTTGATTTTTAACTTCTTTATTACTTTCCTTCAATCTTCCCACATGCCTTTCATCAAATTATCAATTTTAGTCTTTCTCTTATCGGTCTCTTCTCTATTTACAATATATCTGTTCTTACTAATTTTAACTAATATATCTCCTTCACTTACCTCATCCTCAACATTTGTCTTATCTATTATTATTATTTCTGCATTACGATTTTGTAATACTAACGACCTACCTTCTATTCTATCGACTATAAAATGACTTTCCTTCATAACTTAATGTTTTTAGCAAAATTTTGCCAGAACTTCCTCCCTCTCAATCTACTTGAAACATAAGTATATCATATTTCTATTATTTAATCTAATTTTACCATTACATTATACTACAGCAATATGTCAATTTTATTACAATATATAAAACATTCATTAAAAATTTATATATTAAAAGGCGAGAAGAATTTATGATAATTCATCTCACCTTAATTTTTACCATTATTCTATATTTCTAACCCTAGTAAATCTTTATAGTCTTGTCTTTTAGATACTACTTTCTCCTTACCATCACCAACAAATACCACTGCCGGTCTTACATTTTTGTTATAATTACTAAACATTGAGAAGCCATATGCACCAGTGGTAAAGACAGCTAATATATCTCCTCTTTCAGGTTTTTGAATGTATATATCCTTCATTAATATATCACCTGATTCACAGCATTTGCCTGCTATAGTTACTTTTTCATCAGCTGGCTCATTTAATTTATCAACTATAGACATATCATATTTTGCTTCATATAAAGCTGGTCTTATATTATCAGTCATTCCACCATCTACAGAAACATATTTCCTTACATTTTTTATTTCTTTTATAGCTCCAATGGTGTATAAAGTGGTACCTGCATTCCCCACAATAGATCTACCTGGTTCAATGGTAAGTATTGGCTTAACTAATCCTAATCTTTCACAAATTTCATTAACCTTATTCAAGATAGCACTACAATATTCTTCTATACTTCTTGGTTTATCAGTTTCTGTATAATATACACCAAAGCCACCACCTAAATCTAACTCTCTAATTTCATGACCTGTTTCTCTTTTAATTTCATCAATATAATTTAACATAATTTCAGCTGCATCTTCATATGGCTTTATCTCAAATATTTGTGAACCTATATGACAATGAAGTCCTGTTAATCTTAAATTATCTAAAGATAAAGCATGTTTTACCGCTTCCATTATAGTATTTCCCACAGGAGCAAATCCAAATTTTGAATCTATTTGCCCTGTCTGTATATACTGGTGAGTATGAGCTTCAATCCCTGGCGTAAGCCTTAAATAAATATCTTGTATCACTCCATACTTTGCTGCTATTTCATTTATCATTTCCATTTCTTCTAGATTATCAACAATAAATCTACCAACTCTTTTTTCTACTCCTAACTTAATTTCATCTAATGTTTTATTATTTCCATGAAAATATACCTTTTCCATTGGAAAACCTGCCATATAAGCTGTATATAGTTCTCCGCCTGAAACTACATCCAAATTAAGCCCCTCTTCATGAATAAGCCTACACATTTCTAAGGTTAAGAATGCTTTTCCTGCAAAGGCTACCCTATTATCTTCATTACATTTAAAACATTTATAATAATTTCTGCATATATCTCTTAATAGCTGCTCATCCATAACATATAACGGTGATTTATATTTTTTTACTAGATTTGTAGTGCTAACTCCACCTATAAATAGTTCATTTTCCCTTATTTCCATTGTTCCAAATAACTTCATATCCCCAACTCCTAATATCCTCTAATAAATTATAAAAAAACCATCATAGAAATTCTATGATGGTAGTTCACTTTTTTAAGATTATATATGATATATGAAATTTTCTTTTAAAACTTATTTCATAATTTCATTTAAACCCTGTAGCGCTCCACTACTGTGACAGTTATGCATATATTTTATACATACCCAGAAATAAGTCTTTGCGTCCCTTATTCCTTCGGCTATCATACCTTTCAGAAAAAATCCATACCATGCAAAAAAAGCTCCCTTTTCTTACTTATTATAAACAGCACCTCTACCAGGTAATATTTTATTCAATTTAGCTTTATTTTATTCTTAATTTATTTTTTATATAAATTACTATATTACAACTTTTAATAAATGATACCATTATACCAATATTTTGTAAATAAGGATGTTAGGAATGAAATTTAATGTTGAAACTCCTATGGAGTTCTATCCACAATTTTTCATTTTTTATTTATCTCTATATCTGTCCATAAGTGCACTCATTATTTCTCCATTGTATGGTGGTGTATAAGTTATAGCATTTGCTCCTGCTTCTATGGTTGCCCTTATTGTCTCTTCTGTAGGTCCACCTGTTGCTAATACAGGAAAAGCTGGATATTCAGATTTAATCTTTCTTACAATATCTGCCGTATCCTTACCACCAGAAACATTTAATATAGTTGCTCCTGATTCAATTCTAGCCTTTATGTCCTCATCTTTTGACACCACTGTAACTATTATTGGTATATCTATAGTCTCTCTAAGGTTTTCAACTATTTCATTACTTGTTGGGGCATTAACTACAACTCCCATTGCACCTTTAAACTCTGCATCTAATCCAAGATTAACTACTCTCTTACCTTGAGTAATTCCACCTCCAACTCCACAAAATATAGGTACATCTGCAGCCATTACTAACGCTTCTGTTATTAAAGGCTGTGGAGTAAACGGATATACTGCTATTATTGCATCAGCATTAGTATTTCTTATCAAGGCTACATCTGTGGTGAATAAAAATGACTTTAATCTCTTACCAAATATCTTTATTCCAGAGCAATCTCTAATACATGATGGTACTTCAATAACATTACTTCTTAATATACCTTTTATTTCTGGTACATTCTTCTTTCTTTTAATTTCCATAAGCATACTCCTATTATAAATTTATATATTCTTATAAAAAATCTTGACTATAAAAATATTATTACATTTATTATTAAGTAAAAATTATATCATAAAGAAAATAAATTTCTATAGTATTATTTCAACTTCTTGATTAATTTCAATACTTTCTTCTGTAACTAGACAATTATAAGCAAATATATCTACTCCAGCAGCCTTAGCAGCTCTCAAAGCTTCACCAAATTTAGAATCTCTTTCATCATTCGGTGAAAACTTATAAACATTCTCCAACTGAATTAAAAATAATACTCCTGCTCCATATCCCCTTCTTTTAGCTTCAATTAATTCCATTAAATGGCGTGCTCCTCTTTCTGTAGGTGCATCAGGGAATCTAGCATATCCATCTTCTTCTAAAGTCACTCCTTTTATTTCTAAATAATATTCATCACTTTCATCATTTGACAGTTTAAAATCAAATCTACTTTTTTCAAACATTTTTTCTCTTAAAATATTTTTATATCCCTTTAACTTTTCTATTTTTTCTTTTTGAAGAGCCTCTTCCACAACCTTATTAGGAATATGTGAGTCAATACTCACCAATATATCACCTTTTTCAACGGCAATTAAATCATAGGAAGTCTTCCTTGCTGGATTATTTTCTTCTCTTAAATATACTGTACATCCCGGTATTAAAAGCTCCTTGCATCTTCCTGTATTTGGTACATGAACTTTTATTTCTTTTCCATCTAATTTAACATTTGAATAAAATCTATTGGGCCTATTAATAAATTGTGCTTTTACTATTCTTTTCTCATATATCATTTTTTTATCCTCTTTTCTTTTATTCTATATTTTATAATTCATATCTTAACTTTTTTTATACTATTTCAAAAGTTATCCACAGTATATATTTGTTTCAGCTCATTTTCACTTAAATAATTCACATTTTTCACAGTTATCCACAGAATTTATCCACAGGCATGTTAATTTTGTTGATAACTTTGTTATTAACTATTTTTGGGATTTTTTTACTGTATAAATTATTTACTTTTTTATCCAAACCCCATTATATTGTTTAATCTATTTTGCAACACCTAATATATTGTGTCAACTTTTTTTCTTTACACTTATAATCCAATTTAACTTATCCACATTCTGTGGATAAGTTAAATTGTTATTTTTTACTTTTTCATATTATTATATACAACTAATATTGTCACAATTTTTAAAATATAAAAATTTTTCTATAATTTTAAAAACAAAACTTTACATGTAAACATTTTTATGATACTATTTAAAAGTAAATTAAATACTTTAGCGTGTTACTGGTTATGCAGGCAAGGCTTAAATATGTGTGAATTGTAATAATTCCTTTACCTTGGTGGAATTATATAATTTATAGATATTTAAGCCTTTTTTGTTTAACTTTCTTTATGAAAGCTGGCCAGCTTCAGAGAAATTTTACGCTATGTAAATATAACTTATAACTTAAGAATTAAAAATAGGTTTAGGAGGATTAATATTATGCTACAATTTTTACAAAGAATTGGTAAGGCTGTAATGCTTCCAATAGCTGCTCTTCCAATTGCAGGTATATTACTTGGTGTTGGTGGTGCATTATTAGGAATTGCAGGGTTAGAAAACGCTCCTGCTATTTATCAGCCATTACTTACTTTTATATCTATTCCTGCTGTTAATGCTGTATTAACAGTAATGAATGATATTGGAAATATTATTTTTGGTAACTTACCAATACTATTTGCAGTTGGAGTTGCTGTAGGTCTTGCAAAAAAAGATAAAGGCACTGCTGCTTTAGCTGCTGTATTTGGATTCCTAGTAATGAATCAAACAATTTCTTCATTACTTGCTTTAGGTGTTACTCAACTTGGAGTATTAACACCTGATAACGTTAGAGAATATGGTACTTATATCACAACTAACTTAGGAATATTCACATTAAATATGTCAGTGTTTGGTGGTATTATTACTGGTTTGGTTACAGCTGCATTACACAATAGATTCCATACAATTCAAATGCCTCCAGTACTTGGGTTCTTCTCTGGATCTAGATTTGTTCCAATCATAACATCTTTAGTTATGGCACTTGTAGGAGCAGTACTTGCCTTTGCTTGGCCTTTAGTACAAGACGGTATTGGAGTAATTGCTAACTTAGTTAGAACATCTGGTTCTATCGGAGTATTCTTCTATGGATTAATTGAAAGAGCTTTAATTCCATTTGGATTACACCACGTATTCTATACACCATTCTGGTATAGTTCATTTGTTGAAGGTCAAGTTCTTCTAAATGGTTCTGTTGGAACATTTACTACAATTGCTGGTGCTAACACTGCATACTTTGTACAATTATCTAATATGGGAGCATTAGTTGGAGCTTCTGCATCAACTATGGGTACTATCGTAAACAGTACAACTGCTTTCATGGCTGGTAAATTCCCATTCATGATGTTTGGTTTACCTGCTGCTGCATTTGCAATGTATAGAGCTGCTGCTCCAAGCAAAAAGAAGATTGTAGGTTCATTATTAGTTTCAGCTGCTGTTACTTCATTCTTAACTGGTATAACTGAACCATTAGAATTTACATTCTTATTCGTAGCACCTGCTTTATATGCAGTTCACTGTGTACTTGCTGGTTTATCTTATATGATTATGGGAATGCTTAAAGTATTCATTGGTATGACATTCTCTGGTGGTGTAATTGACTTTGCTTTATTTGGTTTATTACCTGCTGGTGCTGGTGTTAAAACTAACTGGTTATTCGTTATCTTAGTAGGTTTAGCTTATGCAGTAGTTTACTACTTCTTATTCTACTTCTTAATTACTAAGTTTAACTTAAAGACACCAGGTAGAGATGAAAATGAAGGTGAAACTAAGTTATTCACAAAGGCTGATTTCCAAGCTAAAAATGGAAATGCCAATGAACAACCTGCTGCCACTTCTGGAAAAGGTGAAATAGCTGAAAAAGCACCTGCTGTATTAGCTGCTTTAGGTGGAGCTGAAAACATAGTAAGTGTTGATGCTTGTATCACTAGATTAAGAGTAGAAGTAAAAGATAAAGCTAAAGTTCAAAAAGATGAACTTAAAACATTAGGTGCTGCTGGCGTTGTAGAAGTAGGGAACGGAATTCAAGCTATTTTCGGAGCAAAAGCAGACGGATACAAGAACGAAATAAACTCAATCCTTGGAGAGTAATCCAAGATATTTTACCAAAACAAAATTGTCAACAACTCATGTAAATAACAAACTCACTCAACAATATAAGGCTGTCATTTAATGTGACAGCCTCTTTTTTATACCTTTTATTTATACCATATATTCATCTTTGAATTTATTGATTATTTCTTTACATATATCTGGTCTCTTTTTTAACTTCTCAATATCGTATTTAGTTCCTAAGTAGTCTAATATTTTAACAGCTTTTTTCACCAATAGTACACTACGAATATTAATTCCCTTATCCATATTAAATCACCTTATATCCTTTCCTATATTATTAATTTATTCTCAGTTACTTAGGAAAGTTACTTAAGGCTCATACATATTAATCTATAATTATATTTTTCTTTACATGCAGATCCATTTGAGGATATGGTATTGATATTCCCTCTTCATCAAACTTAATTTTTACTGTTTCAAGAAGATCATAATATACAGTCCAATAATCTTCTGTTTTACACCATGCTTTAACAATAAAGTTTATAGCACTATCACCATGCATTGATATTCCAACAAAAAATTCTGGTTCTTCCAGTACTAATTCATTATTTTTCAATATATTTATAAGTACATTTTTTACTCTAATTACATCTTCTTCATAAGATACACTAAAAGTAAGATCTACTCTTCTTATTTCTTTTGAAGAATAGTTTACTATACTACTATCTGTTAAAATTCCATTAGGAATTAATATTTGCTTATTATCAAAGGTAACTAAATATGTATAAAATATGCTTATTTTTTCAACAACACCTGAATGCTCTGTTGTCTCTATAAAATCTCCTACATTAAAAGGTCTAGCTACAAGAATGATAACTCCTCCAGCCAAATTTGCTAAACTTCCTTTTAAAGCAAGACTGAGAGCTACTCCTGCTGATGCTACTATAGTAGTAAGCCCAGTTAAGTTCACTCCAATGTATTGAAGTATTATTATAATAAGCACTGTTTTTAAGGTAACATTCATTACATTATCAAGAAATCTAGTAATTGTTGGATCTGCATTTTTACTTTCCAGTATCCTTCTAATTCTTTTTAATGTTTTATTAATAACCTTCCATCCTATGGAGAGAAATATAACTCCAAAAAACATATTTACCCCTCTAGTAATTACCCATTCATATAGTTTTTCTAACATCCTTTCTAACGATACAATATCTTTCATTTTTGCCCTCCATCCTTATTCTATAAGACATTTTATATTATATCATCTTAAATATTATTTTTTAAATATTTTTACCAACTCCATCAATACTGTTGATATTAAAGCAAGTAATATACATATAGCAAATTCCATAACCCCAAAGTAATTTGGTATTGAAAATATTGCTCTTAATCCTGGAAACAGTACTATTAAATATAATAAAAGACATATACCTATTGCTCCTAAAACATATTTATTCTTTGCTACACCAATATTAAAAACAGAAATATTATCTGATCTTGCTGGTAAAGTTTGAAATATTCTGCTTAATGTAATAGTTGAAAATGCCATAGCTGCACCTAGTATAGGTGAAGTTTTATTACCTAAGTATTGTGCAATAATAACAACAATACTTATTATTATTCCTCTTATTAAAATAACACTACTAGTACCTCCTTGTAATATCCCTTCATTAATATCTCTAGGTGGTTTATTCATAGTATTAGGCTCAGCAACTTCAAAAGCTAAAGCAATAGCAGGTAAAGAGTCATTAATAAGATTAATGAATAGCAACTGTAAAGTAGTAAAAGGATTTTCCCAATTTATCACTACTGCAAATACTATTGCTATAATAGCTGCAAGGTTTCCTGCTAAAAGATAAGTAATAGATTTTTTTATATTGCTATATACTGTCCTTCCTATTTCTATAGCATTGACTATAGTTGCAAAATTATCATCAGTTAAAACCATTGCTGCTGCATCCTTAGCAACATCAGTTCCACTCCCCATACCAATGCCTATATTAGCTTGCTTAAGTGCTGGAGCATCATTAACTCCATCACCAGTCATGGCTGTAACTTTTCCTTTTTCTTGCCATGCCTTTACTATTCTTATTTTATTTTCTGGCGAAACTCTTGCATAAACAGTGATATGTTCCAATTGTTCGCTTAATTCTCCCTCACTTAATGCATCTAATTCTTTACCAGTTAATGCCTTATCATCTTTAGACATTATTCCAAGCTCTTTGGCAATGGCTGCTGCTGTAGTCTTATGGTCACCTGTTATCATAATTGTCTTTATACCAGCACTAATGGCTTCTTTAACTGCTCCAAACACTTCCTTTCTTGGTGGATCAATCATTGCCATAAGCCCTACAAAGGTAAGATCAACTTCGTCTTCTATAGCTGGCACAAAGTTTTCATCAGGAACATCTTTAATGGAAAATGCCAACACCCTAAGTGCTCTATCAGAAAACTCTTCATTGATTTGCTTATATTTATTTAATATTTCTTCTGTCATAGGTACTTCATCACCATCATTTAGTGCCTTTATTGATCTTTGTAATACTATATCTGGTGCTCCTTTAACAAACATAATTGCATTGCCACCAATAGAATTTACAGTAGACATCAATTTTCTATCAGAATCAAAAGGAATTTCATTTAACCTATCATATTTATCTCTTATTTCCTTATAATCAAGACCTCGTTTTTCTGCATATCTTAAAAAAGCTACTTCTGTTGGATCTCCTATTTCTACTCCACCTTCAGCAATTTCTGAATCATTACATAATGTTGAACTTAAATTCATTGCTCCATCTTGGCTTTCTAAAGTTGTATCTTTATCTATCTGCTCCTTCTTTACGCCATACATAAAGAAATCTACCACCGTCATTTTATTTTGTGTAAGGGTTCCTGTCTTATCAGTACATATAATACTTGTAGAACCTAAAGTTTCCACAGCTGGAAGCTTTCTTATGATAGCTTGCTTTTGTGCCATTTCCTTTGTTCCTACAGAAAGAACTATGGTTACTATTGATGATAAAGCCTCTGGAATAGCTGCCACTGCCACTGCAATTGCAAACATAAATGAACTAAATATTAAGTCTTTTAAGTTTCCACCAGCTCTATACCCTCTAAAAACCTCTACACCAAAAATAATAGCAGCAATTATCATTATAATAAGCCCTAGCTTTTTACCGAAACTATCTAATTTAACCTGTAAAGGCGTTTGCTTAGTACCTGCACTTTCAAGAAGTGTTGCAACCTTACCAACTTCCGTATTCATCCCTGTGGCTGTCACTGCCATTATTCCTCTACCATAAACTACAGTTGCACCACTAAAAACTGAATTTCTTCTATCTCCTACAACAACTTCATCTTCAATTCTCTCTGTATGCTTAAGCACTGGTTCTGATTCACCTGTAAGCATTCCTTCCACAACCTTAAGACTCTCAGCTTCAATAAGCCTACCATCTGCTGGTACATAATCACCAGCTTCTAAAAGAACTATATCTCCTGCCACAAGTTCTCTTACCTGAATAGTAACCTTTTTACCATCTCTTATGACCTTAGCATTAGGAGCTGATAACTTCTTTAAACTATCCAATGAGCTTTCTGCTTTTCTAGATTGAGTTACTCCTAAAATTGCATTTAAAATAACAACAATCAATATTATTATTGATTCTACTAATTCACCTAAAAAGATTTGTACCACTGCTGCCACTATAAGAATTATCACTAGTGGATCTGCCAAATTTTCAAAAAACATCTTCCACAAAGGTGTCTTTTTACCTTCAGTAAGTTCATTATATCCATCAGCCTTTAGCCTTGAAGCTGCATCACTGCTACTAAGTCCATTCTTGCTAGTGTCCAACTCCTTAAAAACCTGTTCTATTTCTTTTCTATAAGCCATAAAAAAATCTCCTTCCTTAATTTTTCATGACTTTAGTATTTGTATTTTTTCAAATATTATAAAAAGACTGCAAATTTCATAACTTGCAGTCTTTTTATAATATCTATTTCCTTTTTAAATTAATTTATTACATGAATTTAATTGCTAAAGGAAGATATACAAAAAATGAAATAGTAAATACTATATGAAGTACTCTGTACAGTTTATAATTTTTCTTCATAATAGTTCCTGTTATACCTATTGCTATCATTATGCTGGCAAATCCAATGTACTTAATAAAATCAGCCTGTCCAAATTTTAAGACTACTGCTGCTATCATTGCAAGAACTGATATTGCACCTAAAAACATATGAGCTTTAACATAAACTTTTTTCTTAACCTTAAATAATTTTGGTATATAATAAACTAATAATGATAAGCAAAATAATGATGATGATATTCTTTCCATTTTTTATTTCCTCCTTAGCTATATTTAACTAGTAGCTGTTGCTCTTGCAGCATCTCTAGCAGCCTTCTCCTCTGGTGTGATAGTTTTGATTTTAAATATAAAATAGTATAGCTTAAATAATATTAATGCTATTAAGGTTATTCTCATAGGCAATACATCTACAGTTATTAGTGGAATTGCTATCATGGTATCTGCAAATGCTAATAAAATCACCTTTTGCTTTAATGTCATTGCTCTTTCCTTAACAAATGATTCTAAGTGCTTTTTATATACTTTAGTGCTTATAAACCAAGTATTAAATCTTTCTGATCCCTTAGCAAAACAAAATGATGCTAATAATAGAAATGGAGTTGTTGGTAGAATTGGTAAAATTACACCTATTGCACCTAAAGCAAACGCTACCAAACCAATGCATATATAAATACCTTTTTTAACCTTACTCATATCTCAAATCTCCTTATTTATTTAATGCATGTCTTACTACTTCTGAAGGTTTGTATAATAACATTCTTGGTCCTGAAAATTTCATTACCTCTTTTGCTTTTTCTTTCATATCCTTCTTGTAACAGTGAATTGGACATCTTGAACAGGTTGATTTTTCTTCTCCAAATTTACAAAAACTTAATCTCTTATGAGCATATTCTAAGAACTCCCGACATTCGGCACAAAGTTCACCTTTAGTGCCATGTTTCTTTTTACAATATATTTCTACCATAAGCTTTATGGTTTGTTTTTCTCTTTCTATTCTTGTCATAATTTTCTCCCTTTTAAATGATAATTATTTTCATTTATATACTTTAAGATATCATAGTAATTTTCTATACATTTTAAATATTTTTAGTTTTTTTTTATTGTATTTTTAGAATTAATCATCAGTAAAATTTTAATTATTTTACTATAAAGAAAATTTATTTTTATACGCCACCACCTTTTATTACTTTTTTATGAAAAAATTACTTTTTTTAACTTGTTATTCTTTATACCGCTCAGTATAATTAATAAAAATAAACTATTGGAGGGAAATTATGAGTATCTATGATTTAATCAATAAAAAGAAGAAAAAACAAAAAGCTAAAATGGTAAAAACAGCTGCTTTAACTGCTGCTCTAGGAGTTACTGCTGGTGCTACTGCAGGAGTGTTATTTGCACCTAAATCTGGAAAAGAAACTAGAGAAGATATTGCTAATAAATCTTCTGAAACTAAAGATAAGTTAGTTAAAAAAACTAAAGCAACTAAAGCTGCTATAAGCAAAAAAGTTAGTGAAGGTAAAAAAGATGTTTCTACTGCTAAAGAAAAAATTTCTGAATACTTAGCTTCTAAAAAAGGTCAAAAGCAAGAAGCTTGTGATGTAGTTGAAGAATTAGCTTTAGCTGATACAGAAGTTGATGAAGAAATAACAGAAGAAGAATTAACTGAAGAAGTTTAATAGGAGATTAATATGTACATAAGCTTATCGCTATTATTAAATGTCATCTTAGGTTCATTAGGAATAGCTGCACTTATATTATTTATTATACTTATATTAAAAGTTTTAAAGCTTGTTAATAATATAAACTCATTAATTGATAGCAATAAAAATAATATAACTAAGGCTTGTAGTAATCTTCCTACTATTTCTAAAAATGCAATTGATATAACTGATAATGTAAAGGGAATTACAGATGTAGCTACAGAAGCAACTGCTGAGGCTATTGTTGCTAAGGATAACTTTCTTTCAAACTATGAAACTATAAAGGACATTATAAATATAATTGCATCTATATTCATAAAATAGTAAAAGGAATCCAAAATTATTGTTTTGGATTCCTCTACTTTTTTCTTATTTATAAAGCTGCTATTTCAAATAAATATAATCCACTTATTACTGCCTCTGGTGCAATAATTGCTATCTTAGCCATTTCAGATACTATATCTTGTCCATCTAATAATTTATACAAAATAGAGGCTATTATCTCTTCATTAAAAATCCCCCTTCATATATTATCTTTTCCCTATAATATATGAAGGAGGCTTTCTTTATGTTACATAGTTTTAATACTGACAATAAATAAACTCTGTAATGATTTCATAATTAATTCATAATTATGAAACGTATTTGTTTATTTTGTATATTTCTTTATAAACTTCTCTTATATTTTCAAGCATCATCTTATTGTAGATATTGTCTGATTTCTTAATGTGGTCTTCTATTTTGTCTAATAGCTCCTTGATATTTTGATCTGTAAATGAAGTAATCATCTTCATATCTTCCACTATATATTTTGAATCTATATTTTTAAATTTATCATTACTAAATAAAATATATAATTCATGAATATTTAATATTAAAAGCCTGTTTTGACTGATAGACTTTATTGCTCTCTTATTAAGAAACTCTTTATTATTCTCCAATCTACTTTCAATTAATGATGTAATAATAAATAAATTATTCATACCATGCATATTGTTTTCTGTTGGTGATAAATATACCTTCTTAAGCATTGCTTTTACTGCCTCTAAATACATACCTTCTAACTCTCTGGTATAGTCTTCAATTTTTCTTGGTAAGATAAATCTATTTATAATTATTGCTAATACAACACCAATGGCAACAAATATTATTCTTCTTAAAGTTAAAACAGTAGTATTTCCTAATAAAGCTGCAGAACCTATAGCCGACACTGTAGTACATATGGTCTTATGCTTATATTCTTTTAAATATGAATTTACATAACCAGCACCAATAAGAATCATACTTCTTATACCAACACTTTTAAAAATACTAAACAGTATCACTATTATAACTGCTCCTATTATGGTAGCTATAAATCTATCCTTAGCCTTCTTTATGGAAGCCTCATATATAGGAACTACCAATGAAACCATAGTAAATATAATCCATCTTCCTTCTGATAAATTAAAGTAATCACTAACAAAAGCTGCTAAAGAAATTCCAATAGCTGATCTTATTGCAAAAGAAAGTTTTACTGAATTCATAATAAATCTCTTCTTATTTATTGATTGCAATTGAGTAGGATAATCAGTTTCTGTAAATTTAATATTATTATAATTTTCTTTACCTAACACTCTCAATTCTGTAAGAGCAACCTTTAATATTTCTAAAGAATTTAAAATTTGTATAGCATGTATTCTACTAGCTTGTATATCTTTATGATTATCAATAACACTATCTATATAATCTTCTAATTCTTTTATATTATTATCTTCACCTAGTACTACATTAAGCCTTTTCATACATTGTCTTAAACCCATTAATATACCTTTAAGTTCTTCAACATTATAATCTTTATTTAAATTTATAGATATCTTTTCAAGCGTTGATAAAATATTTATCTTAATTCTTGCTTCTTCTGTTATATAAAAATTTTCTTTTCTATTATCATAAACAATAGCTCTAAATTCATCTATATACTTTCTAATATCTTTATCTATATAAGAATTATTTTTTTCAACATTATCTTCATCTAATATAATATCTATTTTTTCTATTATTTTACTACAAATATTTTCAATAATTCTATTACCCTTTTTAAAGATTTTTTGTCTATTAAAAAGCATTTGAAAACTCATTATTGCTATAGGTGCAACTAATAATGAAGCCAATCTAATTGGCATTTCCTTTAATGTTACAGGTATTGATAAAATAAAAGCATATTGCAACGTGAATGGAAGATATAACGATTCCTTTAAATTAAAATATAACTTATAACTGATTATAAATATTATTATAAAATTTATAGGAATACCTATCCATGGATTTAATAATGAAATATATGCCCCAACGCCAGTTATTACATTTAAAAGTATAAGTTTCATTAAATTCTCCATAGGTGACATAGTTAAATCTACATTTATAAACATCAACATAGCTGTAATGGTGCTTACTCCTATTAAAGTATTTTTGTCACCAAAAATACTTTTAAAGCTCATAATAAAAGCTACTATAAAAACAAACATAAAGGTTTGTTTTTTTATATTTTCTTTATTAACTACTTTTTCATATTTCATTAACACTTCCCCCTTTTAATTTTTTATACTTATATTATACATTATATTAAAACTTTGTAAAAGTTTATTTATACTATATAAAAAAATAAAGGATATAGTATAATATAATACTATATCTTCCATTCTCCACTTTAAATATTAATATATTAAACTTTTTTGTATATTATAAAATTTATTTCCAATAATATTAATTTAATGATATTCTTTTTTATATAAACTTTTTTCTTTTAAAAAAAAGGAGGATACTTTTGAATAAGAAATATAAAAACATAATTATATATTTAATACCGTCTACTTTCATACTTATTGTATTTGGCATAATTTATTATTTAAAGGGGCTATTTCCTTTTGGTAATGGTAGCATTGCCTGGGCAGATATGTATGAGCAGCAAATACCTTTATTTTATAAATTATCTGATATATTGCGTACAGATAATAGTATATTTTATGATTTCTCCAGTGGTATGGGGCAAAACTTTCTAGGTATATCTGCTTATTATCTAATAAGTCCTTTTTCATTACTGACTGTTTTGATACCAAGAAACTTTATTCCTAACTTTATGAATATATTGCTTGTCCTTAAAGTATGCTTAATAACAGTTTCTTCTATGTTCTTCTTTCAAAGAACATTTAAGAATTTATCAAAATGGTGGATGTATTTCTTTTCAGTATGCTATGGTTTATGTAGCTATACATTTATTATGTATCAACTGATTGGTTATCTTGATTTTCTTATAATCTTTCCCTTACTACTTTTAGCATTGCGAAGATTATATGATGATGGTAATCCAGCTTATTATATAACTCTATTTACCATAGCATCAGCCTGTAACTTTTATGTGGGCTTTATGTTATTTTTATTTATTATTTTTGCATCCTTTATTTATTTAAAACTTTATTGTCCTAAGGAATTTATAAAGGATAGAATATTTAAAATATTATGCAGTACATTCTTTTCATCGCTTATAGTACTGCCTTTAACATTACCGTCTACCATACAAATTTTGAAATCTAATAGAGTGCCTGAATCTATTACAACTATTTTAAATGGATCACCATTTTCATATATTTTAGATAAAATTTCTTATTTCTTTTTAATTGGTGCTATCTTACCTTTTATCATAATGTTACTGATTAAATACAAGGAAAATAGAAAATTCATTATCTTAACTTTAAGCACCATTGCTTTTACCACCATCCAAGTAATAATTGATGGTATAAATAAATTATGGTACATGGGATGCTACTCAAGCTTTTCATTAAACTTTGCCTTTATACCAACATTTATCTTAATAATAATGGCAGCATACTACATTAATAAATATGGTTGCAGAAATAAAAATTCTCTAAAATTTATTTCTCTTATTCCTATAACCTTTATATTTGTAAGTGCTATTTATTATGTTTATAAAAATTATTATCTGGTAATTCAAGATACTATAAGGACTCTTACCTTACATTCTAATAAGGAAGTTTTCTTGATACTATTTATCTTATTTATAGTTTGCTTTATTTGCTATATGATATTATTCCTTATTGCCAAAGGTAAACTACTGTATATTACCTTAAGTACGTTCTTCTTTATTCAAGTTCTATTTAATGGTTTAATATATATATGTATAGATAGCTATACACCTTATATCAGTGAGGAATATGATGTATTAAATTCCTTATATTCATATGATTTTAATGATGAAAGTTACTTTAGAATAAAAGATACCTTTAATTTATTTAATTTTAACAGCTCCTATATATCTAATAAAAATGATTTATCTCATTTTTCATCATTAACCAATAAGGATCATATGAATATCATGAAAAAATTAGGTTATAGTTCTGTATGGATGAGAACTTCTGATGTTGGAGGAACTATCTTCAGCGATAGCTTATTCAATATAAAATATGTAATAGTTGATAGTGAATTATCTTCAAAATACTATAGCTATTTAGATTCTATTGGTTCATTTAATATATATAAAAATAATTATTTTATCAATAATGGATTACTACTTACAAAAGGTACTGATACTGAAGTAATTATCAATTCAAAATCGGTTTTTGAAGCTCAAAATAACCTATATAAGGCATTAAGTAATGATGAAGAGAACCTTTTTAAAGAATATAACTCCTTCAAACTTACTAATTTAAGCGTTACAAATAACGAAGGTACTTATTCCTATGAAATAATAGATTCATCTTCTCCTGCTTATTTAGAAGTAACAGTAAATTGCTTTAATAATCAGCTATATTTAAACTGCCTAAAAAGTTTAGATAATAGCCAAAATATCGAAATATTCAACTGCTTTAAAGTTTATATTAATGATCAATTACTTAACTGCAATTTATCAAATAGATTTTATCAAAGTGCTGATGGTACTTTTCCTTCAACATTTAATAATGGTCTTTTAGATTTAGGAAGCTATTCTACTGAAGATGTGACCATAAAACTTGAAGTCTTAAGAGATTTTGATATCACCGAATTATCTGTGGGCAGTATGGACATTGATAAATTTGAAAAATTTGTTTTTGATAAAACAGCTAGCTATTCCGATATCATTACTTATGATAATAATTTAATTTGTCAGGCAAGTGCTAACGATAATAATCAAATGCTCTTCCTTACTATACCCTATGATGAAGGATGGATTTGTACAATAAATGGCAATGGTCAGCCTATAGAAAATGTTTTTGATGGTTTTATTGGAATACCTTTAATTGAAGGGTATAACTATATTGAACTTGCTTATTATCCTAAAGGATTTAAGTTTGGTACCGTCACAAGCTTATCTACACTTACAATAATCCTTTTCATCTTCTTATACTGGGTTAAAAATGGATATAAGATTAATTCTAAGTTACTATCAATTTCTTATAATCTATACTGCTTGCTTTTATTTTTAATACTTTTTATTTTCTATGTAATTCCTATATACATATTTATCTTTAGATTATTTTCTTAAGGAAGGTGATGTTCTTCACCTTTCTTTTTATTGAATAAATATTTATTACCAACACTTTAGAAAACGTATATTAGTTACAAATTTATTACATTTTTACCTAAAGTATTTACTTTTGCCAAAAAAGTGCTAAAATTACTTTTGAAATATTAACTTTATTTAACAAATATAATATTTTGTATATAATTTATGGGAGGTAAAAATGAAAGTTTTTAAAAAAAATCCTTTTAAAAACCCTATTTTTATTTGTATATTAACATCAATGTTTTTAAACTTAGCAATAGAGTTTTTTAGTAGAAGGTCATTGGTAGAAGGCTTTAAATATATGACAAAAAGTCCACTTGTGTTCTTATATAACTCTTTCATTATCTGTATATCATTAGCACTTATATTCTTATTTAAAAGACGTGTTTTTGTTTATGCAGTAATTTGTACTATTTGGCTTGGATTCGGAATAACTAACGGTATTATTTTAAGTAGTAGAGTTACCCCTTTTACAGCAGTTGATTTTACAATGATAAAAAATGCTTTTTCATTGTTGCATACTTATTTTAATAATTTCCAATTAATTTTAATTTGTGGTGGATTAATACTTGCCTTAATTGGTCTTGTTTTATTCTTTATATTTGCACCAAAATACCAAGGCAAAATTAAATATAGCAGAAACATTCCAGCATTCTTATTACTATTCTTTTCTTTTTTTGGAGTAACAAAGATTGCTTTAAAAGCTAATATTATTACCGATTACTTTGGAAATATAGCTTTTGCTTATTTAGATTATGGATTCCCTTATTGCTTTGGTAATACATTATTAAATACAGGAATAGATAAACCTACTAATTACTCTGAAGAAACAATCAATAGTATCTTTACAAAAGATACACAAGTTGGTGCCGATGAAGATAACATATCTGTATTAGCTAGTACAAGCTCTCTAGCAAATGAACAATATGGAACTCCAAATATTATCTTCTTGCAATTAGAGTCATTCTTCGATATTACACAAGTTGAAGGAGTAACTTTCTCACAAGATCCAATTCCTAATTTCAGAAGCTTATCTAAAAATTATTCTTCTGGATTAGTAGAAGTTCCATCTATTGGAGCCGGTACTGCTAACACTGAATTTGAAATTATTTCAGGAATGAGCTTAGATTACTTTGGACCGGGAGAATATCCTTATAAATCAATCTTAAAGGAAAAGACAGTTGAAAGTGCTGCTTACTCTTTAAAAGATTTAGGATATAGTTCTCATGCAATCCATAATAATAAAGGTACCTTTTATACAAGACATAGAGTATTTTCAAGATTAGGTTTCGACACTTTTACATCTATTGAATATATGAACAACCTTGAATATACACCTTTAGGCTGGGCAAAAGATAGAGTCCTTACTGAAGAAATAATCAAAGCACTAGATTCTACTGTGGATCAACAAGATTATGTTTATACTATTTCTGTTCAAGGTCACGGTGATTATCCTGAACATAAAGTTCTTGAAAACCCAGCAATAACTGTTGGTGGCATTGAAGACGAAGGAACTCGTTATGCATATGAATATTATACTAATGAAATTCATGAAATGGATAACTTTATTGGTGAATTAATCCAATCATTATCTAACTATGATGAAGATATAGTGTTAGTTATGTATGGTGATCACTTACCAAGCTTAGGTATTGAAAATGAGGACCTTACTTATAATAATAACTTCGAAACTCCTTATGTAATGTGGTCTAATTTTAACTTACCTAAGGAAGATAAGAACTTATATGCTTATCAATTAACTTCATACACTCTTGATAGACTTCATCTAACTGCTGGAACTTTAATAAACTTCCATCAAAATCATTCAGAAGATGAAGATTATCAACGTAACTTAAAGCTTCTTCAATATGATATGCTTTATGGTAATCAATATATCTATGGTGGAATTAATCCATTTGAAAGAACTAAATTACAAATGGGAGTTGTCCCAATAACAATATCTAATGTGTATGAACAAGATGGTCAAGTATTTGTAGAAGGAGAAAACTTTACTACATTCAGTAGAATTGCTATAAATGGTCATGAAAAATCAACTACCTTTATATCTCCAAATTATCTAATGCTTGATGATACAAAGCTAAGTGATTCAGATTCTATAAGGGTAGATCAAGTTACTATTACCAACTTTACTTTAAGTAAATCTGAACCATATATTTATGGTGATGTTTTAAATGAAAACAGTGAAATACTTTCTCTTGAGAAAACTATAATACAGTAAAATAAAAACTCCCGGCTTAATAACCGAGAGTTTTTATTTATAATATCTAAATTAATTTTTATCACTAGTATCTTTTTCTTGAGATAAAAGTTTTAATATTTGAATACATGTAATTACTAGTGAACTTTCTTTCTTATAAGCTATATACTTTTCATTCCAATCACTTGCATATTTATCTTTAAACTTCTTTAATCCCTTAAAAGAATAAATAAAGTTTCCATTAATAAATATTTGATATGCTATTTTTTCCCTTATAAATGAATACTTACTTTCTCCTACTTCAGCTAATGGAACTAACCCTAAATTAAAGAATTCATATCCATTTTCTTTACTATATTCAAATAAGTTTACAAATATAAAATCCATTATTCCATTTAATTGTATATCTTTAAATCTCATAAGATCCACTGATAGAGTTTTATTATCATACATAGGCATAATTGTTGCAAATGCTTTAATTTCTCCTTCAGCATTTCTAACTATAGCTATTTTGTCCATTTCAATATATTCCCTATCAAAATAACCTACACAGAACCCTTTCTCTTTTTTACCATTTAACCATTCATCAGAAACATCCTTTAATTCTTTAAATAACTCATCTGTAAATGGAGGTTCTTCTATAGAAAAAGTATATCCTGCTTTATCAATTCTAGATACAGCTTGTCTTTTACTCTTATTTTTATTTCCTGCTAATGAGAAATCCTCTAATTTTACAATTGCTTCTTGACCAAGTTTCATAAAATCATATCCCATATCATGAAGCTCTGGGAATATATTTATATCTACTCCAGTAAACACTAATGTGTATCCATACAAATCTGCTAAATCATAAAATTCTCTAGTAGCATTAAAGAACGAATTTTCATTTCCTATAGGGTTTCCTAAAATAACTATTTTATCGCTTATAATTTGATATTGGAAAAATACATCTTCTGTATCATTTATATACACATATTTATCTCCAACAAAAACATAATGAGCTAAACTTGATCCACCATGCTTTGAAATTATCTCTTTAATTTTTTCTTTATTTAATTTTTCCTTAGGGAATTTATTAAATCTATTTATATTAAGTAAAATTATAACTAATGATATTGAAATTATTACACCTAAAAATATTGAAATTATTATTCTTTCTACATATGCTTTTGATTCTTCAATATCAATCTTTGATAAATCAAATTCTTCTGAATTAAATTCTTCTGAATTAAAATTAATATTTATTGAATTAATATCTAATGAATTAATATCTAATGAATTAAGCTGTGAATAAGAAGGTGAATTAACAATTAAGCTTATAGTAAATAAAATTAAAACTGAGCATATACTTTTCATAGCACTTTTCCATGTATATATAAACCCTTTTTTATAAAACCTATTTTTACTTAAAATAATTAATAACCATCCAATGATTACCACTAAATAGCTAGTAAAACTTTTTATAACTGTCATTGTTAATAATGTTATTAACGCAAAGCTTGTTACTAAAATATAATATACTTTTTTAGTTCTAGTATTTAAAATTGATGCTAAAACTACTAATAAAAATCCTAATACAATACTTAAATATAAAGCAAAATCCAATATATTAATTTTAAATATTGAACTTCTATGAATTACTTTACTAATATCAATCTCTATCCAAAATATCAAAAGTATTCCAGTAATATAAACTGTTAATGTTAAAATAGTACTTGCTATTTTAGAGTTAATTCTTGACATCAATTCTTTTATTTCTGAATTAGTATTGTTATATAATTCAGTTATGTATAATATTGCCCCTATTAATAAAGGAACTATATAATAACTTATCCTATATAGTATAAGTAATAATAATATTTGTTCTGATTGAACATTAAATTTCTTTAATCCTACAAGTAATGTTAAATCAAATGTTCCTGCACCACCTGGTACCATACTAATAATAGCTATTATTATTGCTTTAATATATACAGGCGCAAATTGAACTAATGTTACTTTTATTCCTAAAATAACTATTAATCCATAAATTAATAAAATAGTTGTTATCCATTCAAGAATCGAAATAGACATTATCTTCAAATTAATTAAATATGCTTCTTTATTCTTATCTTTTATACATTTACATGTACTAAAAGCTAAAACTCCTACAATATAAAGTCCAAATAAAATTGATGCATAAAAAACTATATTAAATTCTTTAATAGTGAAAAAACACCATATACTATATATAAGACATATTAAAGAAAATCCACTTAAATTTAATCCTACAACTTTTAAATTTTCTTTTGTTAATTCTGATTTATCTTTAACATAATTTTTATAAAAGTGATTTTTTATAAGAATTGCAGCACTTCCACCAAATCCAACAATACTTGAAACTGAGCTGGCAATCCAAGAATACTTATATACTTTTCCTATTGGTAAATCTATAGGTATGCTTTTTCTAGTTACTAAATCATAAAAAGATAATGGAATATATGAAATTACACCTAATGCTGCAATTATTAATAAATTAACAATTGTTAATTTATCAGCATATTTTTTAAATAAACTTATATCTATATCTATAAATATTTTATATAGTTCTTTAAAAGCAATAAAGAATATTGTTATTATAACTATACTTTGAATTATTCTAAATAATTTTTTATTTATTTTCATTTTTATTTAACCCTTCACTGAATTATTTTTCTATAAAGTCTTTTTTATATACATATTTGCATATAATTTCATAAAGCACTCCACATAAAGGAACTCCTATTATTACGCCAAAAATACCAAATAGACTCGAAAAAACAATGACTACTACAACAATATATAGTGAAGAAAGCCCTATTGAATTTCCTACAACTATTGGATAAATTATATTCCCTTCAATTTGTTGCATTAACACAACTATTAAAATAAAAAATAAAATATTTTTATATCCAGCTATAATCATAATAATTGTTGTTATTATAATTCCTATAAGTGGACCAAGAATTGGTACTGCTGCACATATTGCAAGAATAAAACTTATAAATATCGCATATGGAATTTTAAAAATAGTCATACTAATAAATATCATTATAAACAATATAGCTGAATCAATAGCTTGACCAAAAATGTACTTTTTGAATTTGCTATAAATTAATTTTAATATTTCAATAATACTACTTTTGTATTTATCAGTAGCAACTGTATTTATTAATAGTTTTAATTGATATTTTAAAGTTTCCTTTTCTAGCAAAATATATATGGATATTATTAAACCTAAGATAAAATTAATTAAAATATTTGTTATTCCTAAAGTAATATTTAAAACACCAGAAAAAGTAATCTGAACAAGATTATTTATTATTTTAGAGATATCACCATCTATTTCTTGAATTTTTGATAATACACTATCAATTAAATAATTATCATAATTTTTAATTAATAATCCCTGTATATTTTTTATTTGCTCTGGAGCTTTTTCTATAAAAATATAAAAACTCTTTATAATTTCAGGAATAACTATATTTATGGTAAATGTAATTACACAAATAAATATTAAAAGTACTAATAATAAAGATATAGCTCTACTTATTTTAAAAGCTCTTTTTTTATCTACTTTTAATTTTTGTATTAATAAAATAATCTTTCTTTCTAAAAAACTCATTGGTATATTTAAAAGAAATGCTAAAACTATACCAAATATAACAGGTAAAGTAATTGCTACTAAATTATCTATGGTTTTTAATACAAACTTTAAATTATGTATTATGAAAAATAATATCAATCCATATGTTACTATAAAAATATTTTCTTTAATATATTTTTTATTCATTTAACCTCCTTATATAAAATTATTTTATTTAGTTATATAATTTCACAGCTAATAATTAGACTCTATAAATTTATTCATTATCTAAGTATATTGATTTACACATATTATAAAAGCAAAGTTCTTCTTCTACATTTGGCATATGTGCTGATGTTTTAAATTTATATAAAGCTTTTTTAGGTGCATCTATAAAATTATAATAATCCTCTATAATTTTACTTGGCGTATGATAATCATTATCTCCGCAACAAAAATATATTGGAACTTCAAATTTATTCGATAAATTAAACAAATTTATAGATGCCATTTCTGAATACATGTATTTTTTTGAAATAACACTTCCTCTTAAAAACCTAAACCAATCAAATATACTGTAATATTTAAATGAAATACTATTTAATATAAATGATAATTTGTTAATTTTAAAAATATCCCCCTTATATTTTTCTATTAACTTATCTAAATTTCTAATACTATCTTTTGTTACATATGGTGGTTTCCCTATTTTCTTTAAAATATTAATTCCTTTTTTATTGTTTTCTTTTTTTATTTTTTGTGATAAAAGTTTATAAGTAACTTTATCGGCTTCATTTATATTAACAACTTGTCCTACTGATATATATACCTTTATGTATTGAGGGATTTTTTGTGCTAAAATTATTCCTATTAAACTTCCAAAAGAATGACCTATTAAATAAACATGAGTTTTCTTAAAACGTTCTCTTAATATCTTTATTAAGGAAATAGCATCATTTATAATATTATCTATAGTTAATTCTTTTCTTGAAAATTTTTTTATATTTGATTTTCCTGCACCTCTTTGATCCCAATTTACAACAAGAAATTTTTTTTCTAATTTACTTTGATATTTCCTTATAAAACCTATTTGAGATACTCCTGGTCCTCCATGTAGAAATAACATTAATGGACCATTTTCATTGCCTGTTATAAGAACATATTGGTTTATACCATTTATCTCAATATATTCACTTATTTCTATCATAAAATATCCCTCCTATATGTTTAATTTTAAAATATCATAAATTTCATTGTAAATTTAGTATGTTAATAAAAAAAGCAGAAGTAAAACTTCTGCTTTGGTGCGCCTTCAAGGACTTGAACCCCGGACCCCCTAGTAAAGAGCTAGGTGCTCTATCTGCTGAGCTAAAGACGCGTATTCCTTATGAACTTATAATATCATCTTCGACTTTTTTTGTCAATATTTTTTTAATTTAAATTTTAAAAAATATTCTTCCAGTTTCTATATAGACTTATGATAATAATTATTAAATCCATCATTAATATTATCATATAATAAGGAACCACATTGATTTATATCAAAGTGATTCCTATTTATAATTTTTTATTTTAACTTTGCTCCATTAGACTTAATTACATCTCTATACCAATAGTATGAATCCTTACAAGACCTTTTCATACTTCCATTACCTTCATTGTCACGATCTACATAAATCATTCCATATCTTTTTTTCATTTCACCTGTAGTAAATGATACTAAGTCTATTATTCCCCATGGAGTGTATCCCATTAATTCTACGCCATCATAATTAACAGCCTTTTCCATCTCCTCTATATGTTTAGCTAAATACTCTATACGATATGAATCATGTATTTCGCCATTTTCCTCAACTTTATCATGAGCTCCAAACCCATTTTCAACAATAAATAAAGGTAATTCATATCTATTGTAAAAATTATTTAAAGTGTATCTTAATCCAACTGGATCTATCGGCCATCCCCAATCACTTGCTTTGATATATGGATTTTCAACAGAATTTTCTAATGATCCATTTACAGAAACTTCTCCCGCATTACAAACACCTGCTTTTACTGCATTTGACATATAATAACTAAATCCAATATAGTCTACAGTTCCTTTTTTAAGGATTTCAGAATCTCCTTCTTCCATACCAATATCATAGCCTTTTCTCTCAAATTCTTTTAATGCATATCTTGGATAATGTCCACGTACATGTACATCCGGGAAAAAGAATCTTTCACGCATAGCTTCTTCTGCTGCCATTATATCTTCTGGATTACAAGAATATGGGTATATTGGAACATGAGATACCATACATCCAATTTTAAAATCTGGATTAATTTCTCTTCCTTTTATAACAGCTTTAGCACTTGCTAATAACTCATTATGAGCTACTTTATATAAAACTTCCCTTGGATCTTCCCCTTCTTTTAATGTTACACCAGAATTTGTCCATAAGAATAGTGGATTATTTGTATCCATTTGATTATTTATTTCATTAAATGTCATCCAATACTTAACTTTACTCTTATATCTCTTAAAGCAAACTTCTGCAAATCTTTCAAAGAAATCTACAAGCTTTCTATTTCTGAAACCACCATATTCTCTTGCTAAATGTAATGGTAATTCAAAATGAGATAAAGTAATAACTGGCTCTATTCCATACTTTAATAACTCGTCAAATACATCATCATAAAATTTTAAACCTTCTTCATTTGGTTCTAATTCATCACCCTTTGGAAATATTCTTGTCCATGCTATTGATGTTCTTAAACACTTAAGTCCCATTCCAGCAAGCAGTGCTATATCTTCCTTGTATCTTCCATAAAAATCTATTGCTTCATGATTTGGATAAAATGTATCTTCCATTATTGTTTCTGTTATTCTTCTTGGAACCCCATGAGCTCCTGCTGTCATTACATCAACAACACTTGGGCCTTTTCCTCCAGCATTCCATCCTCCTTCAAATTGATGAGCTGCAAAAGCCCCTCCCCATAAAAAGTCATTTGGTAACTTATTCATAATTATTCTCCTTATCTAGTATATTTTGCTTGATTTTTTACTGTGATTGTATGCTTAATTCTTTTAGATTAATTATTGTATTTCCACTTTCAACTTCTTTATTTATATTTAATTGCTTATCTTCATAATTGTCAGCATTAGTTATTACTATTGGCGTAATTAAAGAGTATCCTTCTTTCTCTATAACACTCTTATCAAACTCTAATAATAAATCTCCTGCTTTTACCTTTGAATTTACCTTTGTTTTAACATCGAATCCTTTACCATTCATCTTTACAGTATCCATACCAACATGTATTAACACTTCTACTCCATCATCTGAAAGTAATCCAATTGCATGTTTAGTGTCAGCTATAAATTCTATTACTCCATCAAAAGGAGCATATACCTTATTATCAATAGGTTCAATTGCTACACCTTTTCCCATTGCTCCTGAAGAAAATACTGGGTCATTTACTTTTTCTAACTCTATTACTTTTCCAGATATAGGACTTTTTATTTCTTTAATCCCCATATTTAAAATTGGCTGACCTTCATTAACATTTACATCATTGTTTTCATTCTTTTCCTCAGTTTCTTTTTCACCAAAACCAATTACTTGAACAAGTATAATTGCTCCAAAGAATGATATAGCTGCTCCTATTAACATCCCTATAATAGATTTTGAATTATTTGGAGTAATAGCATTTACAACTGTTAAAAGTCCTGGAAGACCTGCATATGCATAATAAGCTATGTTAAAGAACGATCCTACTACTGCACCAATTGCACCTGCAATACATCCACATATAAACGGTTTCTTAAATCTTAAATTTACACCATATATTGCTGGTTCAGTTATACCAAATATTCCTGTAATACCAGCTGATAAAGCCATATTCTTAGTTTTCTTATTTCTAGCTTTTATAAATACTCCTAAAACTGCTCCTGCTTGAGCTATAACTGCCATTGTTTGGAATGCTTGGAATGTATCCATACCATATAAATCATAATTTGCTAAACACATTGGTGTAACTCCCCAATGAACTCCAAAAATAACAACAATTTGCCATAAGCCACCAATAACTGCTGCTGCAACTGCTGGTGCAAAATTATATAAAGCATTATATCCATTTGCTATTCCTGTAGCTAATGAATCTGATAATGGTCCTATTGCTAATATAGTAAGTGGAACCATCACAAGCATACATATAAATGGTGTAAATAATGCCTTAACCACATCTGGTAATCTCTTATCTACAAACTTTTCAACATAAGATAATATCCATACTAAAAATAATGGAGGTAAAACTGATGATGTATACGTTGTTTCTGCTAAACTAATTCCTAAAAACTTAATACTCTCCCCATCTGCTATTCTTGATGCTATTTCTGCCCAAGTTGGACTTACTAAAGCTGCACAACATGCTACTGCAATAAAGGTATTACATTTAAAATGTTTAGATGCTGTTATAGCTATGAATATTGGTAAAAACGTAAATGGTGCCCATGACATAAAACTTAATACTTCATAAGTACCTGTACTAGAAAAACTTGGGTTAACCATATTAATTAATATTAAACACCCTTGTAATATACCAGCTGCAGCTAATATATAAATAAATGGTGCAAATACTGCTGACATTGTTGCAATTATTCTATTTAAAACACTAGCCTTTGGTGCATCTTCTATAGCATTACTATCTAAGTTAAGCTCACTTGCTACTTTATCAAAGACCTTTCCTACATGAGTTCCAATAACAACTTGGAATTGTCCTCCACTTTCAACTACTGTTATTACTCCCGTAAGATTTGAAACGTTTTCTTTTGCTTCATTAGTTGTTTCTTTTAAAACTAATCTAAGTCTTGTTGCACATCTTGACGCTTTTATAATATTATTTTTTCCACCAACAGCATCTATTATATCTACTGCTAACTTCTCATAATCACGAACTGAATTTGCCATATCTATTCCTCCATTATTTTTATCACTTCACAATTAAATTGTATGATTAAATTATAATTATACCAGTATAATTTGTCAATATTTTTATGAAAACATTTTCTTAATTTTATTTCATCTTTTCTTTATGCTATACTTAATTCATAAATATGTTGACGTAATAAAGGGAGTAAAAATGCTAAAATACCAAATAATCGCAAAAGAAATAGAAAATGATATTTATAGTAACAATTTTCCACAAGGCACTAAATTACCTACTGTAGAATCACTTGCGTCTAAGTATAACGTAAGTAAAAGTACTATTGTTAAAGCTATAGAATCTTTAGTATCTAGAAAAATTGTATATCAACTTCAGGGAAGTGGAATTTTTGTTAGAAAAAGAAATCGTACTGGTTATATAAACTTGAATTTTACACAAGGATTTACTACTAGTTTAAAAGAGTTTAATATAACATCAAAAGTTTTAGATTTTAACCTTATTAAAGCTAATAAAGAAATTGCAGAATTAATAGAGTGTGATGTTAATGATGATATTTATCTAATTAAAAGATTAAGATATATAGATGATGAAATAATGTGTTATGAGGAAGCTTATTATAAAAAAAGTATAGTTCCATACCTTAATAAAGAAATTGCAACAGGCTCAATCTTTGAATATTTACAAACAGCTTTAAATTTAAATTTAGGCTTTTCCGACAGATACTTACATTTAGAAAAATTAGATAATAACCTAGCTAATTTATTAAACTTGGCACCTAATGATCCAGCAATGATTGTGCTAGAACAAATATATTTATCTTCTGGTGTTTGCTTTAATGTTTCAAAATTAGTTTATAATTATAAAAATACTCGTTTCTTCCTTCAATCTTAATTTATATAAAAAACTTATGATTTTAACTATAAAAATCTCATTCTATAAAAAAATGGGCTATCGCAATAGCGGATAAAAAATCCGTTAGCAATAGCTCCTTTTCTATACTTTTATAAAATTTAAGGCATATTTTATAATATAGATAAATATTTTTTAAAAATAAAAATGGTGTTAGTATAAATTAGTGGACACATTAAGACAAACTAAGTTAAAATAATATTTAGTTAAGAAAATATGTAAAGAGTTTAATATTATACAATCATTTAGTAAAAAGGTTGTCCTTATGACAATGCTTGTATAGAATCTTTCCATTCTTCAATAAATAAGGAAGAAATCTATAAAAATACATATCGCACCTTCGAAGAAGCCAATATAGCTATATTTAAATATATTGAAGGTTGGTATAACAGAAAAAGGACTTTCCGTAAGACTTCATACATATTTTAACGATAGTCTTTGAGAAAGTCCTTTGATTTTTACACTATATTTACTTGTTATGGTTCACCTTTGACATCAAAACAACCGTCTCGACGTGTACTGTATGAGGAAACATATCTACTGGCTGTATTTCCACTGTTTTATAACCATTTTCCTCCAAAATAGCTAAATCTCTAGCTAATGTACTTGGATCACAACTTACATATACTATTCTTTTAGCATCTATATTTGTTATTGCATCTAATAACTTTTTATCACAGCCTTTTCTTGGTGGATCCACTACAACTACATCAGCTTTAATACCTTTACTAATTAAATCAGGTATAACTACTTCTGATTCACCTACATAGAAATGTGCATTATCCACATTGTTTTCCACAGCATTTATCTTTGCATTTTCAATTGCTTGTGGAATAATTTCTACTCCATAAACTTCTTTTGCTTTCTGTGATAAAAATAATGTAATGCTTCCTGTCCCACAATAAGCGTCAAATACTGTTTCATTTCCACTTAAATCTGCATATTCTAAAGTCTTTCCATATAATACTTCTGTTTGGATAGGATTAACTTGGAAGAATGATAATGGTGATATATTGTACTTAAACTCTCCTATATAATCACATATAGTATCACTTCCCCAAAGAGTTTTAGATTCTAATCCTAATATTACATTAGTTGGCTTAGAATTTATATTTTGAATAATACTTTTGATTCCATGTATATTATTAACCATTAAATGGATAAATTCTTCTTTATGTGGAAGGTCTCTACCATTAGTTACTATTACAACCATAACTTCATTAGTAGTAAATCCTCTTCTTATCATAATATGTCTTAATATACCGCTTTCATCATATTGTCCATCTATATTATAGGGCTTAATATTATTTTTTATAATCCAGCTTCTAGTCAATTCAACTACTTTATCAGCAATTTCATCTTGTATTAAACAACTTTCCATATCAATTATTTCATGACTTCTTGGAGCAAAGAACCCTATTTTTAGTTCTCCATTAACTAATCCTATAGGTAATTGAACCTTATTTCTATATCTCCAAGGTTGTTCCATGCCTAAAGGAAACTTTACTAAACTTTCATCTAACTTACCTATCTTACTGATACAATCTTTTACTCTTTCATGTTTAAACTTTAATTGTTCTTTATATGTACTATGTTGTAACTTACAACCACCACACTTCTTATATATTCCACACTCAGAAGTACATCTTTCTTTTGATTCCTCCACAATTTCTATAAGCTTTCCATAAGCAAAACTTTTCTTTGATTTTACTATTTTAACCTTTACTTTTTCCCCTACTAATGCTCCTTCAACGAATACAGGAAAAGTATTATCTATCTTGGCGATTCCTTCTCCCTCATATCCTTGAGCTACTACATCTAATATATATTCTTTATTCTTTTCTACCAAATTTATCACCTGTCAATCATATATTTCTTCCGCTTTAAAATCTATTATATACTATGTCATTAATGTTATAAATAATCTTTAATATAAAAAGCTGATTTCTTAATGAAAAGAAATCAGCTTTTTATATTAATATGCTTCTATAAATGTATCACAATTTATCTTATTTTTTAAATCATTATTTTTAAAACTTAAATGTTCTGCACTACATTGTCCATACTTATTGTAGAAACAGTTATTGGCAGTACAATGAACTGATGTTATTGGTGTATTTGCTGTATAATCTTGCAAACGGCTTAATATATTCATATTATCAAACATATTCAATGCACTTCTAAACTTACTATCATTAAATCCATTACATTCTGTATCACTGGCAAAATGGGCATCTTGTCCATTCACATTTATTTCATGAGCTTTGCATGTACCATGTTTATTATTGACACAATTAGTTGAACAGCAATTTAAAGTTGTCATAAAAATACCTCCTAAATATTTCATTATATTTATTAGTTATTTTCATTTTTAATAAACTTTATACAGTATTTTATTTTTAAATAAAAAAAGAGCACCTTACGGTGCAAATTGGTTAATAAGTTGCCATGATTTAAAACGATTGCCATCTTTTAATCATACTATTCATTATAACCTATATATTAGATTTAATTTGTTAACTTTTTGTTAAATTTTATGTTTTTTATACTTTTTTGCAATATTTAATTCATTTTTTAAGGCATTTAACTTTTATGTTGCATAATTTTATTCATTTTTATTAAATAGTATACTCTATTTAATTATTAATTATAAGTAATAAATTAATTATAAAAAAAATTTCTTAATTCATTCTTCATTATTTTTTATTTCCTGTAAAAAAAGAAGTACCTTATGGTACCTCTTTATAGAGTGTTATTTTTACTATTTAACTTCTGTAACCTTTAAAAGATTAGTTGAACCTACTGTATCTAATCCAGCAGCAACTACTACTGTTTCACCAGCAGTAACAAATCCACTGCTCTTAGCAGCTTCTATAGCATTAGCTACAACTTCATCTGTGTTTGAAGCAGTAGGTGTAACCATTGAATATACTCCAAAGCTAAATGCTAATCCCTTAGCTACTTTTTCGTTAGGTGTAACTGCAACTATTGGACAGTCTGGTCTGCATTGAGAAATTCTTCTAGCAGTAGCTCCACTCTTAGTTGAAGTAACTATTGCAGCAGCTTTTAATTCATTAGCAGCATTACATGCAGCTCTTGAAATAACTCCTGAAACTGCTGGAGTATGGTTTTTAGCTCTTGAAACAGCTGTTTCATAGCTTAATTTCTTTTCAGTTTCTTCAGCTATTCTAGCCATAGTTTGAACTGATTCTACTGGCCAATCTCCGTTAGCTGATTCTCCAGATAACATGATTGCATCTGTACCATCATAGATAGCATTAGCAACGTCTGAAACTTCTGCTCTTGTTGGTCTTGGGTTTCTCATCATAGAATCTAACATTTGAGTAGCTGTAACAACTGGCTTTCCAGCAGCATTACATTTTTCTATCATCATTTTTTGAACAGCTGGTAATTTTTCAAATGGAATTTCAACTCCTAAATCCCCTCTTGCTACCATTAATCCGTCTGATGCTTCTAATATAGCATCTATGTTGTCAACACCTTCTTGGTTTTCTATCTTAGAAATTATCTTGATGTCTTCTCCACCATTTTCATTTAATATTTGTCTTATTGTTTCAACGTCTGAAGCTTTTCTTATAAATGAAGCTGCAACAGCGTTAACTCCAATTTCACAACCAAATTTTAAGTCAGCTATATCTTTTTCAGTTAAAGCTGGTAATTTTATTGAAACTCCTGGAACGTTAACTCCTTTATGAGTTGCAACAAATCCAGTATTTTGAACTGTACAGTGGATTTTGTTTCCTTCAATTGATTCAACAGTTAAACCCACTAAACCATCATCTATTAAAATAGTATCTCCTGCTTTAACATCACTAGCTAAACCAGCATAAGTTACTGAACATTCCTCAGTATTTCCAATTACATCTCCACCTGCGTGAACTGTAAACTTAGCTCCAGCTTGTAACTCAACTTTTTTAGGCTCAAATTTACCAGTTCTTATTTCTGGTCCCTTAGTATCTAACATAACAGCTATTTCTTTATTATGTTCTTTAGCTAATTCTTTTACTAAGTTTATTCTCTCTGCATGTTCTGCATGATCACCATGAGAGAAGTTATGTCTAGAAACATTCATTCCTGCTTCTATGATTTGAGATAATATTTCTCTCTTTTCACTCGCTGGCCCTATTGTACAAATTATTTTAGTCTTTCTCATGTAAATAACACTCCTTTATGTTTAGTATCTTAATTTATATATATAATTTTAGATAACATGACTAACTATTTATTTCAGCTGATATTGAAAATAACTTATTATCAAAAGTTCTATCTAGTGCTAATGCTTCATCAATATCTACATCATAAATTTCGTTCTTTCTTATACCAACTACTCTTGAAGTTTTTCCTTCTAATAATAATTCAATAGCTTTTGAACCCATTCTTGAAGCTAAAACTCTATCAAAAGCACTTGGACTTCCTCCTCTTTGAACATGGCCTAATACCGTTGCTCTTGTTTCTATTTTTGTTTCGTTTTCGATAAATTTAGCTAGTTCACTAGCTCCTCCAACACCTTCAGCAAGTAATATTAAATTATGCATTTTTCCCTTTTTCTTGCCATCTAATATAATATCACATAATTCTTTTTTATCATATCCCTTTTCTGGAGTTATTATATATTCTGCTCCACATGCAATTCCTGCGTAAAGAGCTATATCACCACAATTTCTTCCCATAACTTCCACTATAGAAACTCTTTCATGAGAAGTTGATGTATCTCTTATTTTATCAACAGCATCTGTTACAGTGTTTAAAGCTGTATCAAATCCAATAGTATAATCAGTGTAGCTTAAATCATTATCAATAGTTCCTGGTAAACCTATTGTTTTAACACCTAATTTTGATAATAATTTAGCTCCTGTGAATGAACCATCTCCACCAATAACCACTAGTGCATCTACTCCATTATCTTGAAGTATTTTTACTGCTTCTTTTCTAACCTCTTCTTTTTTAAATTCTTCACATCTTGCTGTTCTTAAAATTGTTCCACCTCTTTGAATAATATCTGAAACAGATGATCTATTCATTGGAAACATTTCTCCATTTAACAATCCACTATAACCTCTGTGTACTCCCATTACCTCAATGTTATGATGTAATGCAGTTCTAACTACAGCTCTAATAGCAGCATTCATCCCCGGAGCATCTCCTCCACTAGTTAAAACAGCTATTTTTTTTATCATAATCATTCCTCCTTGATACCACTATGGACTCTGCATGTCCCACATCCTCTGAAATCTTTAAAATTTCTGACTCTTTAAACTTTTTCCTACCATTTTTTATTTTACTGTTAAAGTGCTTTCATTGCAACTAAATTTAGCAACTATATTGTAGATTTTTATATGTTCATTTTATATTGTGTCCTATAATAAATTAAAATATATAATGTTTTTAAAATTGCTTTTTTATTTTGAAAGCCTTGAAAAACAAGACTTTATTAATATAATTAACAAAGTTATTTTAAATAATTAAAACTAAAATAATTACTTAAAAATTATTTTTTATATTTTTTACTATTTTCTACTGTATTTGTTTACAAAAACCTTTTGTAATTTTTGTTATTTCTTATAAATAAAAAAGTGGCTTTCGCCACGCTCCCTTCGGGAATTTAATTTTAAGTATTCTAAAAGGCATAGAACTAACATCGGTTCTATGCTATATTTTTCCT
>NZ_MNRT01000009.1:0-10757 GCF_001916075.1 Clostridium sp. 29_15 | reverse complement strand
GAGTCCCTGAAGGTCCACCATACGGGGGTATAGCTCAGTTGGGAGAGCACCTGCCTTGCACGCAGGGGGTCAAGAGTTCGAATCTCTTTATCTCCACCAAAAAGCTACGAATTATTTCGTAGCTTTTTTTGTTTTATTAAGAATTTTGATTGAAATTAATATGTCGTAAATTGAATAAAAAAATGTTTTGAAATTTATACAGATTAGTTAAATATAATATATAATTATATTAAGGTACGTATACACTAATATAAAGATAAATAATTATGAAATAATTCTACAATTATTTTTATAAAGAATTAGGGATGTGAATATATGGAAAAAAGGACTGAATTGGAGAAAATGATAGTTGAGTTAAAATTAGCAAAAAGAGAATTAGTGTTATTGGGAAAAAGTACAAATATAGTAGATGAAAAAATAAAGAATATAGAAAAGAAATTAGCCAGTGAAAATATAATGTAAGTTGGATAGTTAAAATAAAACTAGATGGTCATTAAAAATATATTTTTAGATATGTGTAATATATAAATAATCAAATGCATAATAATTGATGATAAGAGTATATTGGGATAAGTATAAGGAGGAATCGTAGTGATAAGAACTGTGGTTTGTGAAAAGGAAGGATGTAGTGGAAATATTTTTTCTATAGAATCAGAGGATGGACGATTGAAATTGATATGCAAAAATTGCTTAAGTGAATACTATTTAGATACAAATTATTATGATTTTATTATGTTATCAATTTGTTCCAAGTGTAATAATGATGGTTTTAAAATTTATAGAGATACAGAAAGTAATAATGTTTACCTTAAATGTTCAAAATGTGGCTCACCTCCAGAAAAAATATATATAGATGTGGATGGAAATCAAATATCATATGAAACAAAAGTATTAAATGATGTTAAAGATATTTTATACAAAATTGAACAAAGGATATATGGAATGGAAATAAAGATACAAGATTTGCAAGGAAGCCAAAATATATTAGAGGAATCTTTAGCATATATTAATAAATATTTAGTTGAAAAGAATTAATAAGTTATGTTATGTAACAAATGATTTAGAGGATAGGGAGAAGTAATGAAACAGAAAAAGCAAAAGAAGAAATTAATTTCATGGATATTATTATTAGCATGGATGGCTTTTATATTTTATATGTCACAACAAACAGGACAAGTCTCATCAGGGCAAAGTGGAAAAATAGTCTTATTATTATCTAAAATAGGTATTGAAATATCAAAAGATAATATAAGTAATATAACATTTATTATAAGAAAGTCAGCACATTTTACTGAATACTTTATTTTATATATTTTGTTATTTAATGTAATTAAACATTATATTCATACTAAGAAGATAATATTCTATTCTATTATGGGAGTTATAATTTATGCTGTTTCAGATGAGCTTCATCAGTATTTTGTACCAGAAAGAAGTTCAACAATTAAGGATGTTTTTATAGATAGTTGTGGTGGAATTGTAGCTTCTATAGTTAATAATTTATTTTATAAGGTCAAAAATATGATAAAAATTTAATCTGTGAAACTATCAATAATTAAAAATTGCATTATTGATAGTTTTTTTTTAATAAAAGAATATAATTATAAATAACTATATTGTTAAAAAATATTTATAATAAGTTGTAAATATCATATTATTAATCATATTATTTAACATATAAATGGGAAAAATGCATAATTTTAATAAAAAATGTTTGATTTTATTACTATATCAATATATAATAAAAACATAGTAAATGAAATTTTAATAAAACTAAATTGCAAAATTAAAATTTGATAAAACTTAGGAGGAGTATGGGATGAATGAGAACAAAAATAAAAAAGGTTTTCTAGGTGCTGTTGAGAGAGTAGGAAACGCTTTACCACATCCAGCAATTATTTTCTTATTATTATGTGTAATAATAGCAGTGGTATCACATATATGTGCTAAATTGGGCGTATCAGTTACTTATACAGGATTAGATAGAGCAACAAATGAAATAAAAGAAATGTCTTCATCAATTGTAAGTTTGCTTAGTCCTGAAGGAATAAGATATATGTTTACTTCAGCTGTAACAAACTTTACAGGGTTTGCACCATTAGGTACAGTGCTTGTTGCAATAATTGGTGTAGGTGTAGCTGAAGGATCAGGATTAATAGGAGCTTGCTTAACAAAACTAGTAAGTAGTACACCTAAAAGATTAATAACTCTAGTAGTTGTTTTTGCAGGAGTAATGTCAAGTATAGCATCAGATGCAGGATATGTAGTTTTAATACCTTTAGGTGCTGTTGTATTTATGAGTTTTGGAAGACATCCATTAGCAGGTATTGCTGCAGCATTTGCAGGAGTATCAGGAGGTTTTAGTGCTAACCTTATGGTTGGATCAACAGATGCTTTATTATCTGGAATTAGTACTGAAGCAGCTAAAATGGCAGATGCAACTGCAAAAGTAGGAATTACTGACAACTGGTATTTTATTATGGCATCAACAGTACTAATAACTATTTTAGGAACAATAGTGACAGAACTTATAGTTGAACCAAAACTAGGTAAATATAAAGGTTCTGTAACGGAAACATTAGAAGATTTAACTGTAGAACAAAAAAGAGGCTTAAGATTTGCAGGAATTGCCTTAGTATTATTCTTAATAGGTATGGCATTATTAGTCGTACCAGGCAATGGAGTATTAAGAAATCCTAAAACAGGAGAAATTCTTACGTCACCATTTATGTCATCAATAGTTATAATTATTTCTTTATTATTCTTAATTCCAGGGATTGCTTATGGAATTGGTTCTAGAGAAATAAAGAATAGTAACCAAGTAGTTAATTTAATGAGTAAAAGCATGTCTTCTATGGGATCATACATAATATTAGTATTTTTTGCTGCTCAATTCGTAGCATACTTCAGCTATACAAATATTGGGACTGTAATAGCTGTTCAGGGAGCAGATTTCTTAAAGAATATAGGGTTAAAAGGAATTCCGTTAATATTATTATTTATACTTGTTGCAGCATTTATTAATATATTCATGGGATCAGCTTCAGCAAAATGGGCAATAATGGCACCAATATTTGTACCAATGTTAATGGAAATGGGTTATTCACCAGCTCTTACTCAAATGGCTTACAGAATTGGGGATTCATCAACTAATTTAATATCTCCATTAATGAGTTACTTTGCATTAATAGTAGCATTTGCACAAAAATATGATGATGAATCAGGAGCAGGAACTATAATTTCAACTATGTTACCTTATTCTATGGTATTCTTAATAGGATGGTCACTACTATTAGTAGTATGGTTTGTTTTAGGTCTTCCATTAGGACCAGGAGTAGGAATGGGAGTTTAAATTAATGATGAATTATGAGTAATGAATTAATGTACAAGCTATATAAATAGATTACAAATATTTTAAAGAATTATTTAGTATAAAAAAGAACTATATCAGATTAAAATGGAACCTATAAGATAGACACTTATAAAAGAGGTCTATATATATAGGTTCTTTTTTATACGTAAAGATAATTTAGGGGTAAGGTATAAGGAGAAATATTAAATAATAAGTAATATAAATTAAAATGGATAAATACTATTAATTAAGGGAATAATTTTATAACAATAGAAAGTAAATAAAATACTTTTAGAAATATTATGAGGCTTGTACTATTTGAACATATTAAAACATAAAAATTTAATAGATATTTATTAAGTTAAATAGTTTTAATATAAATTATATAAATATTATATATAAGAAAGGCAGGTGAAAGATAGTACTTAGGGCAAGTATTATCTAAGATATCATGAAAAACTACAATTTTGAAAGTTTAAGAAATGTAGGGTTGATAGGACATGGTGCTACAGGAAAGACATCATTAGCAGAGGCATTACTATATTATACAGGCACTACTGATAGACTTGGAAAAAATGAAGATGGAACCACTGTAATGGATTACGAAGCAGAAGAAAAAAAGAGAGGTATTTCTTTATCAACTTCTGTAGCTTGTGTTGAATCTAATAATACAAAGATTAATATAGTTGATATGCCTGGATATTTTGATTTTGAAGGCGAAATGATACAAGGAATGAAAGCAGTAGATATAGCAACAATTGTAGTATGTGCTGTATCAGGTGTTGAAGTAGGAACGGAAAAAGCATGGAAGTATTGCAATAAAGTAAATATTCCAAGGGCATTTTTTATTAATAAAATGGATAGGGAAAATGCAGATTTTGATAAGACATTAGAACAAATGAAAGAAAAATTTGGTCTTAGCATAGTACCAATAGAATATCCAATTGGTAAAGAAGAAAATTTTACTGGTGTAGTAAATATAATTTCACAAAAAGCATTTAAATTAGACAATAAAACTAAAAAAATGGTAAGTATAGATATTCCTGCAGATCTTATTGATAAAGTAAATGAATGTAGACAAATGATAATGGAAACAGTTGCTGAGACTGATGAAGAATTATTAGAAAAATATTTAGAAAATGGAAAACTTAGTGATGAAGATATTTATTCAGGATTTATAAAAGGTTGTTCTGATGGAGAGATAGCTCCTGTATTATGTGGAAGTGCTACGAAAGTAGTAGGTATCAAATCAATGTTAGAAAATATTATAGGATGTTTCCCATCACCTAGATACTCACGTGCTCATAAAGCATTAGATATTGATACTGGTGATGAAATTTATATTAAGGTTGAAGAAGATAAACCATTTTCAGCTTATGTATTTAAAACTATAGCTGATCCTTTTGTAGGAAAGATTTCATTGTTTAAAGTAATTACTGGCAAATTAAATGGAGATGCTGTAGTAAAAAACACTAATAGTGGCAAGCAAGAAAAATTATCTCATTTATTCTTTATGAGAGGAAAAAATCAAATTGTTACTGATGAAATAATTGCTGGAGATATAGGTGCAGTAGCTAAATTACAATTCACATCAACTGGAGATACTTTATGTAGCCAAGAGATTAATATTAAATATGATAAGATTAAGCTTCCTGTACCAGTTATGTCAATGGCAATACTTCCCAAAACAAAAGGTGATGAAGAAAAGATTTCTTTAGCATTATCTAAACTTATTGAAGAGGATCCTGTTTTTAAAATTGAAAGAGATAAGGAAAATGCAGAGACAATAATTTGGGGTTTAGGAGAAACTCATTTGGAAGTAATAGCTAGTAGGATAAAGAATAAATTTGGAGCAGATGTTATTTTACAGACTCCAAAGATTCCATATAGGGAAACTATTAAAGGAAAGTCTGATGTTCAAGGTAAATACAAGAAACAATCAGGAGGACATGGTCAATATGGAGATGTTAAGATAAAATTTGAACCAAGAAATGATGGTGAATTTGATTTAGATTTTGTTGATAAAGTAGTAGGTGGAGCTGTTCCAAGAAACTTCATACCAGCGGTAGAGAAAGGATTAAGAGAATGTATGTCCAGTGGTGTCTTGGCTGGATATCCTGTTGTAGGAGTGAAAGCTACATTATATGATGGGTCATACCATCCAGTTGATTCTTCAGAAATGGCTTTTAAAATAGCAGCATCTATTGCTTACAAAAAGGGGTTAGAAAGTGCAAAGCCAATCTTATTGGAACCTATAATGAATGTAGAAATTAAGGTTCCAGATGAATACATGGGTGATGTAATGGGAGATATAAATAAAAAGAGAGGTAGAGTTATGGGAATGGAACAAGTAGGTGATGAACAGAAAGTTATTGCGGAAGTGCCTATGGCTGAAATGTTTAATTACGCTACTTCATTAAGAGCAATGACTCACGCAAGAGGAAGTTATGTAAGTTCTTTTGGTAGATATGAAGAAGTTCCTGAATCAGAACTAATAAAGATATTAAATGAAGCAAAGAAATTAAAGGCAGAAGCTTAAAATAATAAGAGGTGGAGTATAATTTCACCTCTATTTTCTATTAAAATATATTACGAATGAATAAAATATAATTTATTTACATAAATTATTATTGAGTAAAAATATAGATGGACTAAAGTAGTAGGAGGATATTAAATATGCCTGACTATAGAATGGATATAAAGGGAAAGTTAGGACTAGGAGAATATAGTGATATATATGACTATATGGGAATAGTCGATAAAAATGATAATTTTACAATTACTTTAGATGCATCAAATAAACAGCACATAAATATAATTACTTCGATGCTAAGAGAAGGAAATTTTGTAATAATAGATCAAGGAATTGATACTCTTGGAGGTTATTATATTAATGCTAATAAGTATAAATAATATATCTCTAGAGCTTTAAGCTTTAGGGATTTTAAATTTGTAAAAAATAAAAACATAAAGATTTAATTATATTATGATATTAATTAATTGGATATTGATGGTATAATTCAATTAGAAGTAAATTGAATTGAGGTGAAAAATGTGAAAGCAGAAATAATAGCAATAGGTTCAGAAATATTGTTAGGAGATATTGTAAATACAAATGCACAGTATTTATCTAGAGAACTTGCTACTTTAGGAATAGATGTATATCATCAGCAGGTAGTTGGTGATAATGAGGAAAGATTATTAAAGGCATATGATGAAGCATATAAAAGAAGCGAGCTTGTAATAACAACTGGTGGCTTAGGACCAACACAAGATGACATTACTAAGGAGTCAGCAGCAAAGTACTTTAACAAAAAATTAAAGCTTGATGAAAATACTTTAAAAGGTATTGAGAAATATTTTAATAAGCAAGGTCGTGAATTAAAAGGAAATAATATTAAGCAGGCATATTTTCCAGAAGGTGCGATAATAATGCCTAATAGCTGTGGAACAGCCAGTGGTGTAATTATAGAAGAGGAAAATAAGAAAATGATAATATTGCCAGGGCCACCAAAGGAAATGGAAAGTATGTTTAATGAGCAAGTACTTCCTTACTTAGAAAAATTAACAGATTGTGTGCTTAGATCAAAGATGCTAAGAATTTTTGGAATAGGTGAAAGCTTCATGGCAGAAGAGCTAGCTTATCTTATTGATAATGGAAAAAACCCAACGGTTGCTCCTTATGCTAAAGGTGTAGATGTTAGCTTAAGGATAACAGCTAAAGGAGAAACTGAAGAGGAATGTTTAAATTTAATTGAACCAGTGGAGGCGGAAGTGAGGAAGACACTTAAAGACAAAGTGTATGGAGAAGGAGAAATTACCTTAGAGTATAAGGTAGCAGAAATGTTATGTAAAAGCAATTTAACCATTTCCACAGCTGAATCATGTACAGGGGGAATGATTGCTGCTAAGCTAATATCATATCCAGGAGTTTCACAGGTATTTCTTGAAGGTGCTGTTACATACTCCAATGAAGCTAAGGTGAGGAGACTTGGTGTTAAGAAAGAAACCTTAAATTTATATGGTGCAGTAAGCAAAGAAACTGCCAGGGAAATGGCAGAAGGTATATGTAGAGAAAGTGGATCAGATATTTCAGTAGTTACAACTGGTATTGCAGGACCAGGTGGTGGAACAAAAGAAAAGCCAGTAGGTTTAGTATATATAGGATTATGCTTTAAAGGGGAAACAGTAGTAGAAAAGTTTATCTTCCAAGGAGAGCGAGATAAGATTAGAGAAAGAGCTACTATGAATGCATTAAATCTATTAAGGCTAAAAATCATTGAAAAAGGATATTGTAGGGAATAAGAAAAAATAATCCCGTTAATCAAATGATTAAGGGGATTATCTTGTATATAAATAAAATGGGGGAGAGGCGATTAATTATGAAGCTTTATCCACTTCATTTATATTATTATCATATAAAACTATAAATATACATTATTGCAAAGTAGATTTACAGTTAGGGGGAATGTTTTTGAAAAAATTGAAGGAGGCTAATATATACTTTTTAGTTATATTGCTATTAGGTATTTTTTCGGCTTATCCATTATCATATATATTTAGTATTTTAAATATTACAGACTATAGAATGAAATTGTTTATTACACATTTAACCATATTTATAATGCCAGCAATTATTTATTTATTATTATCACCAAGAAGTATAAAAGACACTTTAAGGATTAATAAGCTTTATTTTAAAGATGCATTATTATTGATATTGTTGGCATTTGTTTGCCAACCAATGGTCACATTGTTATCTTTAATATCACAATTAGTGTTTCCTAATAATGTTGCAATGGTGATTACATCTATTATAGATACTCCATACCTTTTATTCTTGTTATTGTTTGCTGTTATGCCTGCTATAACTGAAGAAATTACTATTAGGGGAGTGGTTTTAGCTGGTTATGATGATGAAAACATCTTTGTATCAGCGGTGGTTACAGGATTGTTCTTTGGAATTATGCATTTAGATGGACAACAATTTTTATATGCAGTAGCATTAGGGATTATATTAGCATTAGTTGTTAGAATTACTAAAAGTATATTTTCTAGTATGATTATTCATTTTATCATCAATGGTACATCTGTAACATTGTCAAAGTTAATGGAGTTATTGCCAGCAAGTGAAGAGGAATTGCAGGCAGTAAGTGAAGTTACTTTAAAAAATGTACCTAATTCAGTAGTTTTAGGAGCAATATTCTTTTATGCTATTTTAACTATAATTTGCTTTGTAGCTATATATTTTATTTTTAAAAAGCTTATATCATTAAATATAAAGAGAAATATACTAACAAGAGAAGAGGTAAGAGTAAAAAATAGTTTGATGAAAAGTATAAAGGATGTAGTAAACTTACCATTAGTCTTAATAATAGGAATATATATTATCTATATGAATTTTTTTAGTTAATTAAAATAAATTATATATTATTTAATTAATCAAATAGGTGAAGAAGTAGTATATTAAGCAGAAAAAAACAATATTAACAAAAATATTGACATAATTATAGGAATATAATATAATAAAATTGTTAAGGCTCGATAGCTCAGTCGGTAGAGCAGAGGACTGAAAATCCTCGTGTCCCTGGTTCGATTCCTGGTCGAGCCACCAGGTAAGCAGCTTGTTGAATAATAAGCTGCTTTTTTGTGCTTAAATATATACTCATTAATTATAAAAGATATATTGAATCGTTATTTTAAAATGGACGGTTTAATATATCTTTTTTTTATAAAAAATATAATAACACTATGTTAAGCTGATATAAATTAAAGATAAAAGGCAATAATATAATACTAATAGATAAAGAAATAAAGCTCTATGGTATAAATAATAAAAAGTTAATAAAAAATATACAAAGAGTTATAAAATAACTCTTTACAAGTTAAGTAAAATGATTTATAGTTATTTGTAGAAAGTAATTTTATATTAATTTGTATTAAGATATAAATATGGGAGGGTAGTTAAAATGGGAAAATTTATGTTATCAGAAGAGGATTATGAATATTTAACCAAAGGAATAGCTATAGGTGTTGGAATAGGAATTTTTGTGGGAGCTTTTTTTGAAAATATAATTTTTACATTTGCTGCCGGAGGAGTAATTGGAATGATAAGTGGTTTAATATACTCTACTTATAAAGAGTTTAAAAAGAAAGAAATAATGTAAGATATTATTTTGATTTATTCTATTAGATAAGGAGCCCTATGTAAAGTTTATTTTCATAGGGCTCCTATTTTTATATATGCACAGAATAAAAAAATATGTATCCTATATATTTTCTATTTGCCAATCTATAGGTTTTTTACCTATAGAGATAAGGAAATCGTTGGCTTTTGAGAATGGATGGCTACCAAAGAATCCTCTAAAAGCTGATAATGGACTAGGATGAGTAGATGTTAATATCAGATGCTTACTATTAGTTATTAGGGATTTTTTTTGAATTGCATTATTTCCCCACAAGATAAAAACAACTGGGTCGTTCTTTTTATTTATCAATTCTATTATCTTATCCGTTAGTTGTTCCCAGCCTTTATTTTTATGAGAATTTGCAGCACCATCTCTTACAGTAAGAACAGTATTAAGAAGTAAAACACCTTGATCAGCCCACTTTTTTAAATATCCGTTGTTAGGAATATAACAACCTAAATCATTATTTAGTTCTTTATATATATTACTTAAAGAAGGAGGAATAGCAACAGTAGGATTTACCGAGAAACTTAATCCATGAGCTTGATTCATTCCATGATAAGGATCCTGACCTAATATTACTACTTTAATATTTTCATATGATGTGAAATTTAAAGCGTTAAATATATTTTCTTTATCAGGATGAATAATATGATGCTTATATTCATTATTGAGAAAATTCCTTAGGTTAAAGAAATAATCCTTTTTAAATTCATCTTTTAATAAATAATACCAGTCTTTGGCTAATACATTAGTCATAAAATCACCTCTTACATTTTAGTTTATACAATATGAATTATAAGTATTAATAATAGAAATGCCAATAATTTCATCAAAATAGGCAAAAACGTTACCTTGCATATCGTATATAGATATATTAAGAAAAATGGAGAAAAATAATATAAATTAAGATTAATATGCTTAAATTAGTAATAAAACATAAAATTATGGAGAATAATAATGGTAAGATAAAACACGTCGCAGAGATGACATACAGATAAATATCTAGTAGGTAAATTTGCGAAAATGGAAAGTAGTTTCTGAAAAAAACTTTTTAAAAAAAAGTTGTTGACAGAATAAACTTCCAGTGATAAGATAAGAAAGTCGCTTGAGGGCGACAAGATAAATGGTCTTTGAAAATTGAACAGAATATAGTTAATATAAAACCAGCAATTCTTTTAAGTCTTATAAAGACTCAAAGTAATTTGAGCAAAACA